>NZ_MUFA01000003.1:0-224551 GCF_001995955.1 Salinivibrio sp. PR6
CAGTGAATGTCCACAATCGAGGCGCTTTCCAGCTTGGTGGTAAAGAAGTTTTCTTGTTTGCCTTCAATCGAGGTGCGGTACCACTTCAGCTCGACCGTTGACATCTTCTCACCTGACGCCAGTGCGTTATAAAGCAATGGCACCGCTTTGTTGAGCGCAACGGTAAATTGGAAAGGCTTGTGCACACGTTGGCCTGATGGCTGACCTGACTGTGGGTCCGTCGGCACGGTCACGTTGTGGTTAAACTGTTGTACCAGCATCTCGTCTTCGTGCCCTTCCACAAACGCATCACCGATAGAATCGGCGGTGCAGGCACCGGCAGTAATCAAACCCTGAGTTTCACCTTCAATCGAGATATAACATGGCGTTGGCATAATCGCTCCTTTGTATGTCATGGAAGACACATCGCCACCGTGGCGGTGTGCCTGCTCGCTGTCTTATCTTGCGAAATGCATGCCAAGTTTTTTATCGCTATAAATCAGCACTTTAGAATATAGCTGACCAATTTTTTGCACGTGCCAAGCAACTTCTTGCCAAGCCAAGCAAAAAGTTGCTTAGCCAGCAGGCTAACGAGTTGGTATTTGTGTTGTCATTTTCATCGCTATTTTTTTGAACCCACTTGGCATTGTTAGTGGGTCATCGCACACTTATTACTTCGTTACGATCGCTGTTTGCGTGCCCAGTGGATGTAGTTTTGGATCACAGGCTCAGCGAGTAAAAGGTCGAGGCTGTGTAATACGCGACCCAGGTGTTTTTCACTGAATTGGCGATGAATAAAAGCATGGCAAGGCCGACATACCCAAATACCGTGCTCACGCATGTAAGGTCGGGAAAAGCGCTTGGTGAACCATTTGTTGTTATGACAAGTTTTGGGGATCAAGTGATGGAAGGTCAGCGGCCTTGAGTGCTGACACAGTGCACAGGGCGTTGAAGAAGGCGGAGAGGCAGGCATACAGGTAATAATACTTAAAAAGAAGGTCGCATCGATAACTGCGACCCTCGTAACCAGCATCTGGTTCAATTACGCGAAGTTGTCACGCAAGTATTCAATAATGTCGTCCGATTCATACATCCACTGTGTTTCGCCGCCTTGGTCAATACGCAGACAAGGCACCATGCCTTTGCCGCCTTCGGTCTGTAGGCGTTGCCATTCTTCGGCGTTAGCGTTCATATCCACCAGCGGAATATCTAACTTGAGCTCTGTCATGACTGCACGCACTTTATGGCAAAATGGGCAGTGCTCTTTGTGATACAAGCTTAGTCCGTTCAAATCAGCCATTATGTTTCCTTTTGGGTCATCAGGGCGGATTTTCAAATGCCGCCATATGTGTGAATTCATTCCACGTAATGATGGCATTGAACTTGGTCCCAACGCTAGTCGTTAGCCTGTTTTATTGGCACCAAATAAGCAACCGAGTGCATAATGGAGATTAACCCATCACCTCAAGGTCGCTTGCTCATCACTCAAACACTGGATAATGTGTTCCGGTAACAAAGACAGTCAATCACTTCGCCAGCCACGTGTGCCACGTTGAATTTTTTATCGCATAGGTTAAAACCATTCCGCTCTAACACCGTTTGTGATGCAATGTTGGTCGTAGACGCCATGGCGTTGAGTGTCACAAGTCCGTGCTCGCGCGCGATCTCTAACGCATACTTTACCGCTCGAGAGGCAACCCCCTTCCGGGTATGTTGCTCTGCAATGCGATATCCTAACGAACCTGATGCAGATACCGCATCAATTTGGCTAATATTAACCCGCCCCAAAAGTTGCCCCTCGGCATCCGTGATCAACATCGGTACGTGTTGTCCTTTCTGATGTAAGGCAAGTAATTCGCAGATGTGATCATAAACGCCTGTTCGGCGATAAAACGCCTCACCGCGCGATTCAATATAGGTTTCAAAATAAGCACGGTTTTGTTGTTCAAAATGGAACAACAAGTCCGTATCAGCCAGGATAAGAGGGCGGATCAGTAACTGCATCACACGACCGAATTAATCCGGCCCATGTTCAAACTGTTTTAATGACTCATTGGGCGTATGCCATGGTGCCTTCGACGCCGTGTGAATGTGAAAATTTGGCGCGCATTGTGGGGCGGTATCCAAAATTCCCAGACGAATATTGAACACTCCCTTATTGATTTTATGAGAGAAAAGGCTCGACCCACATTGCCCACAAAACGCGAGAACCGTTTCGGCACTCTTTTCATAATAGCGAAGATGATCTTGGCCCGCGGTAACGGCCACTTTTTCAGCCTCAATACCACCGACTGACGAATAATCTGCCCCGGTGAATTTACGACATTCAGAGCAATGGCAATTACCCATATAAAGGAAGGTATCTGGCAATGTAAGACGGACACCACCACATAGGCAGCTAGCAGAGAGCGTGGACATGAGCATATCCCTATCTAAAGTATCAGACTTCATTGTCTACTCTTGCCTAGTAAAAAACAATTAAAATGTTTGATTTCATAGGCATAACTGTCAGTTAATCTGCGCCAAAGATGTTTCCTTATCTCGTCGTCAAAGTATTTACAGTGTAAATACTTTGACACTGCGTCGATCCAACTAGACGCTTGACGAGCAAACGCTCACAATCCTGACGCCACCCTGAACATATAGTGACATTAGTCACATAAATTATTGCAGTTTATGAAAGCGCCCCGTAATATCATTGTCATAAAATTTGGGATAAAGATCACATATACGTGACGAGATCTACGGACGGGCTGATCGTTTTTATCAAGTTGAGGGTGATATGACACTACCACGATCTTCATGTGCTGCTCGTGCCGTGCTCAAAGGGGCAGGCAAGTTTTTTGCTGTCGCGTGCTATCTCGCCGGTATTGCCGGCATTATTCATTACAGTGTGGCCGCGCATAATGTCGCATCAGAGTCTTCACTTATTGAGCTCTCACAGTTGCTCCTGCTGATCCTCACCGTATTCACGTTTCGCCGCGTCGCCAAGTTCAACCCTACGCTTTGTCACGCAGCAAAGCTTATGAGTGGTTTTTTCTTAGTGCTGATGATCCGTGAGCTCGATGCCACACTCGATATCGTAATGCATGGTTTCTGGAAGGTACCCGCATTGTTGGTCACCGGATTAACTCTTTGGCCAGCGATCAAACACGGCCGTGACACATTCACCAGCCTTGCCCATGCGCTGAGTGCCAAAAGCAGTACGATGCTGATTGTGGCATTGGGGCTACTGCTGGTTTACTCACGCTTATTTGGAATGGGCGAGCTGTGGGAGCAAGCCATGGGAGCCATGTATGTGCGAGACGTTAAAAATATCGCCGAGGAAAGCACAGAATTAGTGGCATACTCACTCATTTGGCTCTCGGCACTGGGTTATTGGTTAGAGTCGGTAAAGCCAGGCCATATTGCCACTCCCGCCTCACTCACGCACTCGGCGGAGCATGATTTACCCGCTCAGTAACGCTTCAATTTCGTTCACAATTGTTCGGCGTCGCCAGTAGGCGGCGTCGTGGCTTGATGCTATCATTGGGGGAAAGAGCAGCAGGAGCCAAGATGATGGCGCGGACGTTTGTTTTCCTTTTAATTGTTTTTTCTACGTTTTCTCATGCAAACTCGGTTGACTCATCTCAATCCGACAAAGTCATAACCCACAAAAACGAGAAGATTTGCAAATCGACCTTTAGCCAAGAAATGATTAGCCAGCAAATGACGTTTAGTAATCAAGCTAATGCGCAAGACGTTAGGCGCATTGCCGAGCGTAAAATTGCTGCAGCCCGAAAAAAATTCGCCGATACCGGCAGCTACTGCGATGCCGCCCAAGTATTAATGACGTTCGAGCCTAAATCCCTAGCAGGTCAAGACGGAGATGCGCAGTTTCGCGAGTAATAGCGAACAGCCTGCCATTGACTTACATCTTTTTGTCGGCGACCAACAATCATAGGCCTTCTTGGTCAACGCACACTTTTCCTCCTCCCGCCTAGGCTGTGATACACTCCCGCCACGGATAAACAAGGGCTTTGATGATGAAAAAAATGCTATTTGCAGTCGCGCTCGCCGCGGCGCTGGCTGGTTGTGACAACGATGAAGTTGGGGACGTAAGCTTGGGGATGTTTACCATGAAAGACATCAAGCTTAACCATCTTGTCGATCCTGTGGTGAGCGGGGTAACGTGCCATGTCGCCTCTGTTGAAGCTGACTTAAGCTTTTCTGATCCCAGTGATAGTGCCATCTCTTGTCGTCAAACCGGTGAAATTACGCCAGAGATGATTGCCAATATCGATAAAAGCGCATCGGGCGAAGTGGTATTTAGAAAATCAAAAAGTATTTTCTTCAAGTCGATGAAGATTCGTCGGATCTTTGATGTAAAAAATCAAACCTTGATGTATCTCTCTTACTCAACAAAAGAAACATCCGGCAGCTTTAAGCATAGCTTGTCCACGGTTCCTCTTTGGGGCACCAAAGCCTATCAATCACAGTCACAACAATAATCGTCGCTGCGTGCCTTTTAGGTGCATGTGCTGATTTAGGCAACAACTCGATGAATACAGTAGAAACACACATAAACGCGTGGCTAGATGACGTGGTGATCGGGCTAAATCTTTGCCCTTTCGCTGCTAAGCCCCGTCGCAAACAACAAATTCATATTGATATTTGTGACGCCCAAGATGATACCGAGATTTTAACCGCGATTTATCAGGCTTTAGTCCATCTTGATCACACCGATCCTGCCATCACTGATACCACGGTGGTCGTGGTGCCCAACGCACTCGCTGACTTTGATCACTACCTCGACTTAGTCGATGCTACCGAGGCGATGATTGACCACTACCACTGGCGGGGAGTTTTCCAAGTTGCCAGTTTTCATCCCGACTACTGTTTTGAAGGCTGCGCCCCTGAAGATAGCGAGAACTTAACCAATCGCTCACCCTATCCATGCTTTCACTTAATCCGTGAGGCCAGTATGTCGCGCGCGCTCGCCCATTATGGCCAAGACCCAGAACAGATCCCCGCGCGTAACATTGCCCGTGTTTCAGCGCTGACCCACGAAGAGCGTCAAGCACTCTTTCCTTGGGTAAAAGCCTCATCAGACTGAACCACTACCTGGGTTTGAGCAAGGAGTTGCCCTTCAAGCGACAGCGATAAAAGGTCGCCGTTTTCCAGCACACCAACCCCTTCGGGGGTGCCCGTCAACACAATGTCGCCTGGGTTCAACCAAAATGTTTGGCTTATATGCTGAATAAGCGTGATCACGGGCATTAACATGGTCGCGCTATTTCCCTGCTGCCGCATCTCGCCATTGATGGACAATGAAAAGGCCACCTCACGCCAATCATCAGGCACCGCCACAAAACGTCCAACCGCTGCGCTCCCCGCGAACGCTTTCGCCCGCTCCCAAGGTAACCCTTTTTGTTTTAAGCGGCTTTGCGTTTCACGACGGGTCAAGTCCAGCGCCAGTGTCATCCCGCCCAAGGCGTCTTCAACGGCTTGCTTAGTGGCATGAAATAAAGGTTTGGTGATCAGCACCGCCAACTCGGTTTCGTAGTGAACGGGGGCAAATGACGCCACTATCGCCAGCTTGTCATCCAGAGGTTGGATTGCACTCGGCGGTTTCATAAACAGAACCGGCTCATCCGGAATAGGATTGTTAAGCTCTCGCGCATGGGCAGCATAATTACGTCCTACACACACCACCTGTCCAACGGGCAAATCGATCGCCCCACTCTTTAACCATTGATGTTGATAACGCATCGGTTTTGCCCTTGCTAATGAAAAGTCGATCCCTGACTAATTTTGATAACGAAAAAGGCAAGAATGCAAGACACAGTTGGCATTTCCCGTGTCACTGACTTGTTGATTTTTCTATCTCGTCCAAGGATACAAAGAGAGATTGAAGGGAGCACCTATGCCGCAACATCCATTTGATCCCCCCATTCATTGCGTCATTTTTGATTGCGAGGGAACCTTAGTTGACTCAGAGAGATTATCCCACCAAGCCTTGGTAGAAACCTTCTCTACCTTTGGTGTGCGTGTTGACCTGCAAGACTCGCTCGATCATTTTGAGGGCGGAAAACTGACCGATGTCCTCCAGCAAACCTGCGAGCGAAGCGGCGCACATATTCCTATTGATCAACTCGAGCCACGTTTTCGCCACTTATGTCGTCAGTATTTCGAGGCTGAGTTAGCGCCAGTAAAGGGCATCGAAACCGTCTTACAGGCGCTTGAACAGCAAGGGATTGATGTTTGTGTCGCATCAAATAGTCCGGTAGAAAAAATGGCCCATGCACTTCAACTCACCAAGCTGTTGCCCTATTTTGAGCATCGCTTATTCAGTGCCTTTGATACTAACAGCTGGAAGCCGGCCCCAGATCTTCTTCACTACGCTGCGATGAATATGGCATGCCCCACTGCCCAGTGTGTGTTCATCGATGACACCAACAAGGGCATACAAGCGGGGATCAATGCCGAGATGCGTACCATCCACTTTAACCCCAACCCCAATGTACCCACTACGGTGCACCCTTTGGTGACGCGGCTGTTTAAAAGTGAAGACTTACTCTCGTTTTTTCACAGGGCCAGCCTGAGCATCACGCGCTGAGCAACCACAGAGTGTCACCGCATGCTGCCGCCACCACTCCGTATCAATCCGGATAGTCTGACCCCCGTGGGCGTGCTGGATGTGCCACTCTCGGGTCACCATTAACACTGGCGTACCAGCAGGCACGGCCAATACACTAGCACGATCACTGTCTAGCGCTTCCCATGTGCTCGACCAATACACATCCGCATCGGCTGGCGTGTTTAACAACGTTGCTTGGTCGCCAGTTTGCCAGATGCTGGGGAAATAATCAGGATGGAGATACGTACGCACAAAGCCAACAGGGAGCTGTGCGATCTGAATCAGTCCCTCTCCCTCGAAGACCTGAGCAAATGGAGGCAGTTGCATCTGATCACTCACCGACGCCGACGCCATGGGCGTCTTTTGCGATAGCCAAGCAAATTGGCCACCGTGTTGAGAGAAATTGTGCTGCCAATCGACGAGTTGGCTGGGATCATACGCACAAGGGGTGGGCGCCACAAACCAGCCACGTCGCTCTCGCCGATATATGCGTCCTTCCGCCTCAAGCACTGCAAGTGCCTCTCGCAAGGTGACACGGGTAGTGGAAAAGGTGTCTGCAAGCTGGCGCTCACCTGGGAGTTTTTTGTCCGGCGCCAATAAACCGCGATCAATTTGCGCTAATAACTGCTGGCGAATCACCATAAATTGCATCATGAGCTGTCAGGCCTGCGTGATCTTTGTATCGCTAGTGTGATCTTTCTCAATTTGCTGTCAAAACCTGTCCATTATGTCCAAGAAATAAACAGTGATTAAGATAGAATCGCCAGTCTACTCGGAATCGGAGCAAAGAACAAAAGATGCACTTAAGGAACACGCTGAGACATATTTCCCCACAACTAGGCCGACGTCTCGTGTGTATTACGCTTTTTTGTTGGTTAGGTTTGGCAGGGCATATCACGCCCAGTTATGCCAAGGATAACCAATTGTCTGATTATTTTATTGAAACCTGGACCTCTGCCAACGGATTGCCGCATAACAGCATCAATGCCATTGCCCAAACCTCGGATGGCTACTTGTGGTTTGCCACCTGGGAGGGCGTGGCACGTTATAACGGTTTAGAGTTTGTGCGCTTTGACCGCGGCCCTGACACACAAATGAAAGATTCAGGGACGCGCGCCCTGGCGACAGGGCCTGACAATCAACTTTATGCCGGAGGGGCACGAGGCAGCTTAGTGATGCGACAAGGCTTTTCGTGGCAGGGCCTTCCCACAGCCCCCAGTCTCATTAATGATGCGCTTCATGACCAAACAGGTGGCTTGTGGTTAGCCGTAGAGGGAATGGGGATTGCTTACTACGCCCCTGAACAGCTCTCGCAACCCGATCCCACCCCACAGACATTTATCGATACCCTCAGTAGCTATCACTTGACCCAGACCGCCGATGGTCAAGTCTATGCGGCCACCGAAAAAGGGGTCTACCAACTGTCTTTGCAAAACGGCGCGACGCCTCTCTCTTTTCACAACCTGTTTCGCAAAGCCTTTTATGTCTCGAGTGGTCAGGATGGGAGCCTCCTAGTCGGCTCCGAAAATGGCGCTTGGCGCTATAAAAACAGTCGCTGGACGCCACTGGCGAGTGAGCTACTCCACCAAGCGATTACCATGGTTGAACAAGACAGCCGTGGCGCCTATTGGTTCGGGACCCTTAGCCACGGTATTGCTCACATGAAAGACCAACATATTGATTTTCTCGACGATCACCGCGGCCTGCCCAACAACCGGATATTATCCTGGTTTGAAGACAATGAGGGCAGCATTTGGATAGGCACTAACGGCGGTGCAATGCGGCTTAGATACGCACCTTTTGTGACGCTGACTAAAGACAATGGGCTAGCCGGTGACTATGTGCGCACCGTACTTGCTGACGATAAAAATACGGTGTGGGCAGGGGCCAGTGAGGGGTTAAGCCAAATTGATATCGTACAAGGTAATGCCAAAGTACTCGCCAAGGACATATCGGTGCTCAGTCTCGCGCCTCGAGCACAAGGTGGGGTATGGGTGGGGACCTACCAACAAGGCCTCTACTACTGGCACCAAGGCGCGCTCACTCCCGCCGAAACACTGAACGATCAATTGCCTGACAATGAAGTCAGGGCGATTGTCGAACGTGATGGTGCATTATGGGTGGGCACACCACGTGGCTTGGTCACGTTTTCGTCTCTCCCAGGCAGTCAATCCGCGCACTCGTCAACCGTTTATCAAAAGCGTGCACGCTACAATAGTCAAAATAGTGCCCTACCCGGTAACTATGTTATGTCGTTAACGTTCGATGAAACGGGCAAGCTATGGATAGGCACCGGCAGCGGAGCCGGGTATCTGATCAATGAGACCATCACGCCGCTCGATTTCACCGATCAAGAGCAAGCGCAGTATGTTTTTGGCTTTTTTCACGAGCCTGGCTACGTATGGATGGCCACTGATCGGGGTATTGTCCGTTATCGACAATCTGATAGCCAACTCGCGTTAGTCGGCCGACCACATGGTCTACCGATTGATAAGTTCTTTCAAATCATCAAAGGCGATGACCAAAGTTTTTGGTTGTCCAGTAACCGAGGGATCTGGCGGGTCAACTATCATCACGCGCATCAAGTGGCGGATAAAACCCGCGCGCGTATTGACTTTGAGCATTATGATCAAAGCGATGGCATGCTGAATAGTCAGGCTAACGGCGGCTCTAATCCTGCGGCGACAAAAACCGCGGCAGGCGACATTATCTTCGCCACCGCTCAAGGCGTGACGAGTGTTAAACCAGCGCGATTGTCACAGATGCTCAGCCAGCCCTTGCCGATCGTGATGCAGAACGTGCACTTTGATGGCCAAGCGATTAACCCAGAGGCGAGCAACAGAGCCCCTGCTGGTACCAATCGCGTCTCCTTTTCCTATGCTGCGCTTGGCTATACCATGCCAGAACAAATCCAGTACCGCACCCAACTAGAGGGCTTTGAGTCTGAATGGGCCTACCGTCACGAAAACCATATTGCCGAATATACGAATTTACCACCGGGTGACTACACCTTTAAAGTCAGTGCTCGCTACCCCTATAGCAACTGGAGTGATGATGTGCTTAGCTATCGCTTCAGTGTGACTCCCTCGCTTTGGCAACGGTCAGATATACGTGCGCTGGGGTTCTTGGCCTTAGTCACCCTCGCCTACGGCGCCTTTATGTGGCGAATCCGCCGAATGCAACAAAAAGAGGCGCAGCTAAAAGCGCT
This sequence comes from Salinivibrio sp. PR6, assembly GCF_001995955.1. Classification (NCBI taxonomy): domain Bacteria; kingdom Pseudomonadati; phylum Pseudomonadota; class Gammaproteobacteria; order Vibrionales; family Vibrionaceae; genus Salinivibrio; species Salinivibrio sp. PR6. The sequence goes on from NZ_MUFA01000003.1 coordinate 9,807, forward strand.
GGTGGAAGAGAAAACACACGCGCTACAAGCGCAAGCTGACGATTTTGAACGTATGTCGAAAGAGGATGCATTAACCGGCCTTGCGAATCGACGCGCCTTTGACGAATACTGGCACCTGGCCTTTGATGAAGCCAACCAGTCGGGGCAGCCCTTGCAAGTAGCGATTCTAGATATTGATCATTTTAAGCGCATCAACGATCAGCATTCACACCTGGTTGGCGACCAGATTATCCAACGAATCGGAAGCTTTTTAGATAAAGAACGCGAGCACTTAAGTCATATCGCCCGCTGGGGCGGCGAGGAATTTACGTTACTGTTTGCAGGGACACCGGCCGATGGTTATCGCTACTTTGATGGATTACGCCGTCGTATCGCGGCATTGACCCTTGACGACATTGCGCCGTCATTAAAAGTGACGGTCAGCATTGGTGTGGCTGGCAATCATCAGGCTACCGATTATGTCGATGGCCTCAAGCAAGCTGACCAAGCCTTGTACCGTGCCAAGCGTGACGGACGGAACTGTGTGCGCCAACGTAGCGGACACGAGTCACAGCCATCCTAAACGTGAACGCCAAAGAAAAAAGGAGCGCGAATGCGCTCCTTTATACGATGCTTTGAATAGAGGCTTTATGGCCAAGGCTTAGGCCATGGTTTCTAAGCTCTTTTCATAAGACTCGTATTGTTTTGATACCGACTCGCTTGGGCCACCGGTTGCTTTACTCACCACAATCGCGCCCAATCCCGCAAAGATAAAGCCAGGAACAATTTCATACAAATCGAAAATACCGCCTGAAAGCTGTTTCCATACCACAACTGTCACGCCGCCGACCAAAATCGCCGTCAGTGCACCGTTACGGTTCATGTCACGCCAGAACAGACTGAGCAGCAGTGCTGGGCCAAAGGCAGCCCCAAAGCCTGCCCATGCATAAGACACGAGGCCGAGGACTGAGCTTTCTGGATCCATCGCTAAGCCAAGCGCAATCGCCGAGAGTAAGATAACAGCGCCGCGACCCACCATCACCACTTCTTGCGTAGAAGCATCAGGACGGAACACTTGCTTATAGAAATCTTCCGCTAACGCAGACGACGAAACCAGTAGCTGTGAATCCGCGGTACTCATGATCGCAGCCAAAATGGCGGCAAGCAGGATACCTGCGATAACAGGGTGGAATGCCGCGTTAACGAGAAGCATGAAGATTTTCTCGCCATCCTTCAGATCGGCTGTCATGTCGTTTTGTACGTACAAAATGCCCACCAGCCCGATAAGCACCGCACCAAACATTGACAGCGCAGACCAACCAACGGCAATACGGCGCGCGGTAGTGATGTCTTTGTTTGAACGGGTGGCTTGGAAACGTGCCAAAATATGTGGCTGTCCAAAGTAACCCAGTCCCCATGCGGCCAGCGATACAATGCCGATCCAAGATAGCGGCTCGCCCTCAACATCACGCCAAAGCGTCATCAACTCAGGGTTAACAGCCGCCACATCGCTGCCAAGCTTAAAGATGCTCCCGTCCATGATCACGAAAGGCACAATCAGCAGGGCTGCCGCCATCAACAAACCTTGTACCAAGTCAGTCCAAGATACCGCCAAGAAGCCGCCGAACAAGGTGTAAGACACAACACAGATGGTGCCAATGACCACCGCAGTGGTGTAATCAAACCCAAACACCGTGGTGAAGAGTTTGCCGCCTGCAACCAAGCCGGAGCTGGTGTAGAAAAGGAAGAAAAGCAAAATGAAGAAAGCAGAGATGGTTTGCAGCAGTTTTGATTTATCTTCAAAACGGCGGGCAAAAAACTCCGGTAACGTCAATGCGTTATCTGCTTCAATACTGTATGTACGCAGGCGTTTGGCACAAATTAACCAGTTCAGGTAAGTCCCTAACAGCAAACCGCCTGCTAACCAAAGTGATTCCATTCCCGCAGCGTAGGCATAGCCAGGAAGGCCAAGCAGCAACCAACCACTCATATCTGATGCACCCGCTGACAATGCAGCAGGCCATGGGCCTAAAGAACGCCCCCCGAGGAAGTAGTCTTCGGAGTTGGATGTGCGTTTGTAGGCATATACACCAATGGCAAGCATCATGATGAGATATGCCAGAAAGGTTGCACTGATGGCATAGCTATTGTCTATCATATCTGTCCCTCAATTACATGGCCCCAACCGGGGCCATTTCTGGAAAGTTAATGTTCACCACTGCCGAGTTCCAGAAGCGTGGCATTACCACCTACAGCAGTGATATTTATGGTTCGGGTGCATTCGGTCACAAAACGCAACACATAGTCAGGCGTGCCGATCACGGGATAGTCAGCCGTGTCAGTTTCCGCAACCAGTGTGGCAATCACACCCTTACGTTGTGCGAGCTGGCGATTGACATGCCGCACATGTGCGTCCTCCCCTGTCGTTGCCAACCCGACGATATGCGGATGAACCAGCAGATCGCTGAGCGCGTCAATACCAACGCGAACCGCCACACGGTCTGGGCATCCGGCTTTAATGAGGTCGGCCAGTACAGCGTCGACCATATCAGCGTGAGTGCCCTCAACACTCACTACCACACAATTACCAGCGACCAAGGCGGCGGCTAACTGGCCACATAAGGCAACGGACGTCAGCGAGGCATCGCCCGTCACCGCGACGGTGCCACGCCCGGCGGTATAGAGCTCGTTAGTTTCCCCCGTTGGCCCTGGTAATTCATGTACTTTGTTGAGCAGCCGCTCTGCGCTGTCGCACTGAAAACGGATCATGCTCGCCGCTTGGGCAAAGTCATCGCCCCGTGCGGCAACGGTTTCAGACCACCGCTGTAGTAAAGTGATGCGGCCAGCAACGGTTTGATCGTTCCAGTCTTCCCATACCGCGTCACACTGCTCTAAAACGTTATTTAATTGCTCCATCACGCTTCTCCTGATCTTGATACCAACCGACTTATTGAACGTTTACTGACGCTTGTGTAAAGCGGTAGAGATAATGTGGTCCGCCCGCTTTCGGGCCGGTGCCTGACAGGCCACGGCCACCAAATGGCTGAACCCCAACTACCGCGCCGACTTGATCGCGGTTTACATAGCAGTTACCCACGCGCGCTCGGTGCTCAATATGAGCACATGTGGTTTCATTACGGCTATGCACACCCATTGTCAGACCAAAACCAGTGCGGTTGATATCATCAATCACTTTGTCGAGTTCGTTTGCGCGATAACGAACAATGTGCAAAATCGGACCAAAGTGCTCTTCGCTCAGCTGGTCAATGCTGCGAATTTCAAAGGCCGTTGGCGGGACAAAGGTGCCTTTATCACACTCAGACGAGAGCGGGACTTGGGTGACCAATTTGCCGCTGCGCTTCATTTGTTCAATGTGAGCAAGCAATTTGTCTTTCGCGGTTTGATCAATCACCGGACCGACATCGGTAGAAAGGCGCTCTGGTCGCCCCACCGACAACTCAGCCATTGCGCCTTTAATCAGGCTAATCACACGGTCTGCGATATCCTCTTGAATGTATAGAACACGCAGGGCTGAACAACGCTGACCCGCGGACGCAAACGCTGAGCGCAATACATCACGCACCACTTGCTCAGGTAATGCGGTACTGTCGACCAGCATGGCGTTTTGTCCGCCGGTTTCTGCCACCACAGGCACAGGATCAGCGTCACGCTCAGCCAATGTACGTGTGATACGCTGAGCAGTGGGCGTTGACCCTGTGAATGCCACACCGGCAATGCGGCTGTCTTCGGTCAATGGCGCACCCACCACAGGTCCACTGCCCGGGAGCAGTTGGATGACGCCAGCTGGGATCCCGGTTTCAAGTAGCAACTCAATCGCGCGATAAGCGATAATGGAGGTTTGCTCTGCCGGTTTTGCCACCACGGTATTGCCAGCTACCAGCGCCGCACTGACTTGCCCCAAGAAGATAGCCAATGGGAAGTTCCACGGGCTAATACAGGTAAATACGCCACGACCTTGATAGCTCACGGACTGTATCTGGCCGTCAAAGCCTGTGTATGAAAGCGGCTCGCCCTGCAACGCTTCGGCCTGCTCGGGGTAGTAACGCAAAAAGTCGACCGCTTCACGCACTTCATCAATGCTGTCGTGAATCGTTTTACCGGCTTCGCGATGACAAATCGCCACCAATTCACCCAAATTCGCTTCGAGTTTATCAGCCAGGTCAAGTAAGTACTTACCACGCTCACTAACCGCTGTTTTCGACCACTCTGGGTAAGCATTCGCGGCAATATCGAGTGCATTGTTCACCTGATCAGACGTCGCCCAGTCAACTTGGCCGACAGGCTCCTCGCGATCATAAGGCGCAGCGATAGGATGCGTATCGCCAGCCAGACGCTGGCCATTGACAATGGGGCCGGCCTGCCATTGGTACGCGCCCATAAAAGGCGCAACGCTTGCAGTGAATGGTTGCCATTCTGAGTCGATATCAGTGGCTACGCCTTGAGAGTTCTTACGCGACGCGCCAAAGATATCTAACGGCAGGGGGATACGATCGTTATGCAGTGTTTGATTGGCACGCAATGTATCGACAGGATCGGCGATAAGATCATCAATCGGGCAACGCGCGTCGACCAAACGGTGAACGAACGAGCTATTTGCGCCATTTTCCAGTAAGCGACGCACCAAATAAGGGAGCAAGTCTTTGTGGCTGCCCACTGGGGCATAAATGCGCACCTCGGTATTAAATAAGGCTTTTGCATGGTTATACAGCGCGTCACCCATGCCATGAAGGCGCTGGAATTCAAAGTCTTGATGGGATGCCATCGAGGCTATCGCGGCGATGGTATGGGCGTTATGACTGGCAAATTGCGGATAAATGAGGCCGCGGACATGCTCGCTCAACAGAAAACGGGCACAGGCGAGATAAGAGACATCAGTCGCCTCTTTACGGGTGAATACCGGATAGCCATGGTGTCCACCTTGCTGACACAGTTTAATCTCGCTATCCCAGTACGCCCCTTTTACCAAGCGCATTGGGATCACATCACCTTGCTCTTTTGCTAACGCCGCTAACCAGGTAATCACAGGGAGCGCGCGTTTTGAATAGGCTTGCACCACCAAACCAAATTTACCCCAGCCCTGAACCACAGGATCGCGATATAGCTTTTCAAATAGGGCTAGCGAGAGTTCTAGACGATCCGCTTCTTCAGCATCAATGGTGATCGCCACATCTTTTTCACGGGCACGCTTGAGCAGTACCAACACAGTGTCGAACATTTCGTTCATCATGCGATCGTAGTTGGCAGCTTCATAGCGCGGATGCAAAGCCGACAGCTTAATCGACACCGACGGCGATGGACCTTGGTAGCTAGATTTGGCTTCGCCCACAGATTCAATGGCTTGTAAGTAGTCCGCTAAGTAGGCTTTAGCATCTTCTTGAGTGAGTGCCGCTTCCCCTAACATATCGAATGAGTAGGTAAAGCCGTTATTGCGGGGGCCTTCACCGTTCTTTTGCGCCTCATCAATATCACGGCCAAGCACGAACTGGTGGCCCATGATTTTCATCGCCTGATGCATGGCTTGGCGAATCACCGGCTCGGACATTTTGTTAACAAGACGGTTTATAACAGAGGCTGGTTTCCCTTCGGTGCTTTCATCCAAGGTCACCACTTTTCCGGTGAGCATCAGTCCCCACGTTGAGGCATTAACAAACAGGGAGTCGGAGTGGCGCAAATGGGCCTTCCAGTCAGCAACACTCAGCTTATCGCGGATAAGTGCATCGGCCGTGTGCGAATCAGGGATGCGCATCAGCGCTTCAGCCAGACACATCAACAAAATCCCTTCACGGGTATCTAGGCTGTACTCAAGCAAGAGCGCATCAATCATTTGAACGGCTTTTTTATCCGCCCGCACCTGCTCAATCAACTGCGTGGCTTGACGACGTGTTTGCTCACGCTCACTGTCAGTGGCTTCCGCTAAGGGAATTAACTGTTGAAGCCATAGGCTTTCGTCAACGCAATACAGCGGAGAGATTTCAGACCAGATCTGCGCTAGTGGGCGCTCGATAAACGAGGGCTGCATAGCATCGATGGCTTTAAACATAGTGGTATCCTCACTCACGTCCTCCCAAACTCGGGCAGGAAAAATGTTACGTCATTGTTACTTTGCGATCGATTCTATGCGTGGTCTATCAGCAGGGTCTTACAAAATACACCGGCATTATTGCAAAATCCTCCGATGATTAACAAATAAAGCTGTCGATCGCCATAATGGCATAACAAATGAAGTGCATATTATTGATGCCTGAGACGGCGAAAGCATATTGGGCCAAGCTTAAACCGAGCCCTTAAACTTGGCAGGCGAGAGGCCAAAATAGCGAGAAAATGCATTAGTGAAACCGCTTTGGCTAGAGAAACCGCAGCTATCGGCAATTTGTGCCATGGTCAATTCACTTTCTTTAATCAGTTGTTTCGCTAAGGCAAAGCGTTTTTCAAGCACATATTGATGTGGCGTGGTGCCCACCTGCTCTTTAAATAACTGGTGGAATTGGCTTTCAGCCAGAAAAACACTGCCCGCTAACTGCGCCACCGAGATTTTGCGGCTGATGTGCTGATGAATATAACGGTCAATGATATCCATGTTTAAACGGTGACCATCACGTCGGGGAGAAACATGGTCACGGAAATGGCGATGTAACACGCACATCAGCGTATCCGCACAAGCGCGGCTAAGCAGCAAATCAGACGGGTTGGCGATCATCTCTGCGGTCAGCGCCTTGATCAGCATTTGCGCGTGAGTGTCGAGTTGGAAGTAAGGCTCGCGACTAAACAAACGCGCAATGTTGTCATGCATGGACGCATGCCCCACCCATTCTTGGTATGGAAGATTAATCACCAGAATTTCATTACGTCCAACCCCGGTAAATGCATGCTCGTGTGATTCCTCCACCAAACAGCCTTGGCCTGGGCCAACCAGACTGCCACGCCCATCAACATCGAATTCCGTTTGCCCTTGCAGACCAATCACGACCTGCTTGTACTCATGGCTATGGTGAAGCTGTTGCCGAGGCAAGGCGATCACTTCAGAGACTTTGGGTGTTTTCACCACCATGGCTATCCCTCTCGGTGCGGATTACGGGTTTGCCGCCAACATTCAAGTACCTTTTCCTCATTCTGGCACGCTTATCACCCGTGTGCGACTGGATTCTATGTGCTTATTCTCAACTTTACGGAACAATGATCAAGTAGTGCATTTTTTACGGCCTCTGTCATTTTGACGCTAAAAATGCGAAGGATCCCTCATGTATTTCTTGTTGATCGGATGAAATCCGGATGTAACGCGATAAAAAAACCACCACAAAAATAGATAAAAAATATAAAATTCAAACATTTAAACCTTGTTCGATGAAAACCTCACTGACTTGATCATTGTTTCGAGGCGATCAAAGGGGATCAACACCTTGATCATTCTTCCGTTTTATCGTGTCTTCACGCAATCTTATTTGAAGCAAGCCACCGCTTAAGGTAATCTCGCATAAACATAAAAACCATGAGCACAGTTGCACCGATCACGTCGCAGAATGCTGACTGCCGTCAAATAATTAGCACGGTTTGCGTGGCAACGCGGGTTTCCGTGATAGTCTACTTTTTGGACATAGGTATTATTATTGCGACATGCGTAAGCAAGGGAACTATGACAACGAAATATATAAAAGCGTTATGCTTAGCGCTCCCTCCCCTACTGCTAACCGAGTTGGCGTTCGCTGAAAACGCGTCTTCCGCTGATAATCTCGATCCGGTCAGTGAGTTGGTTGAGAAACTCCGCGATAAAGAAGATACGTTGGAGGCTCGAAACGATGAACTGGCTTTGCAGCAGGCGAAATTGGATGACCTTTTGGTCAAGCGCGCGACGTTAGAAGATGAGCTGAGCAACCTGAAACGCAAACGCAGTAATGCTAAAGCAGAGCTGGATGCGAAATTTCAGGATTTAATTGCCGATCCGAGCACAGATATCAGCCCGTATCAGCAGGCCTACCAACAAGCATGGCAGCAGGTGAACAACCACCAGCAAACACAAGCTGCCAACGAGTCCGCCATTATCGAGCAGAAGAAACGACTGGCGAAACTTGAACGAGAACAAGCACTATTGGCAACAACCCTTGAGAATTTACATGAGGCCATGCGCGAAGCACGCGCGGAACGTCTACGTAAAGAGCTCACCCAAAAAGACACTATTGAAGTTGTCCATAGCTTGACCTGTTCGCCCAACATGACATTGTCGGCGTGCGCGAACCAAGGTGAGACGCTGACCATGCAAAAAGCGATTCGTGACTTCCGAGGCCAGGTAACGGACTTTGTCACCGAATCCAATGCAGTGAAGCAAAACATCGATAAAGTCGCGTTTAATATCCACGTCACTAACAGTGAAGTCGTTGACGCAGGCTTTACCGGTGGCATGGACTACACAACGCGTATTAAAGCGGAGCTGGTAAGCCGTCCTGATAAAACGGCGGCATGTCGACTGCTTGATCTTGAAGACAGATACTGTGTTGAAACCACCCAAGCACAGCAGCAAGCCAATCGTAAACAGCAGGCGAAACGCTGGGTTAACGTGACAATACGGTCTAATCGTTACGATGACAGTGTGACCATTAATGATGTGTCATACGGAAGTACGCCCGTAGAACTCATGCTGCCAGTGGGCAATCATGACTTAACGGTCACTAAACCTGGTTTTGTGCCTTATGATCGCGAAGTCTACCTCGGTAAAGATCAAGTGGTGTGGGCCAAACTGAAAGAGCAGCCTAATCAGCCGCCAAGCCCAGGTAAAAAGTTCACTGACCCTGTTGCCAACAATCTCGAAGCACCGCAAATGGTGGTGATCGGCGCTGGCGAATACAAAGTAGGGCCAGATGCACGTGAAAATGTGGCTATTCAGCAATCATTTGCGATGGGCGCAACGCCCGTCACGGTGGAGCAATTTGACGCCTTTGTGACAGCCTCCGGTTATGTCACCGCGGCTGAACAAGGCAATGGCTGCAATATGCTGGTGAATGGCGAGATCAACCAAAGCCTAGAGACAGATTGGCGTCAACCCGGCTTTGATCAAGCGGCTGACTCTCCGGTCGTTTGTGTGAATAAAGATGATGCCGAGGCTTACACCAAGTGGCTAAGCCAACAAACGGGGCAGCGCTACGCACTTCCAAACGATGTTGAGTGGGAAGTGGCCGCCCGTGGTGGCACGGAAAGCGATTACTGGTGGGGCAATGAAATCGGTGTCGGCAACGCCAATACAGGCTGGAGCGGCACAGTATGGTCAAACGACCGCACCTCACCGGTTAAAAGCTTTCCGCCTAACCCATTCGGTGTTTATGACACCGCGGGGAATGTTTGGGAGTGGGTGAGCAATGATACGCCTGTCGCTCGTGGCGGTGCGTGGAACTTTTCACCTCAACGCTCACGCGTTTCCGAGCGTTTGGAGTTAGGCGAAAACACCAGCGCTAACTACCTTGGGTTCCGCGTGGTGCGAGATATCAAAACCCCTTAATCTCGTCACACTGAGCCTCATCACCATGGTAGAAACAAACGCCGCTATCCGTAGCGGCGTTTTTTGTTTGGGGGCAAGCCATTTTGTCTTGATGCTTTTGACCCTAGACACCGACACAACCTAAACAAGATCAAGCCTGCTTGAACGGGCGAAAACCAACAATCTTTATATTAAGTTGCTTGATTCGATGTCAATAGGTCAAATCCCCCCTACCCAACGTCTAGTCTTCTGGATATAGTAAACCCCGTAAACGCGATTTGTCCCGATGAATGCGTTTATAGCAGTTCCTAACACTGTTAGGTGCAGTCAGATACCAGCGTCGTCACTTACCCTCAGACATCCGCTTGGTATCTCGATAACCTCTTCTACACGTCGTACAGGATATGTCCTGAAAGGGAAATCTTGTCTTTGCCGGCTTTATGCCGGCTTTTTTTTATGCTCCAATAGCTTGTCCGTTTTTCTATATCTTGATGGGCGCTTGCGTCCAATAATAATAACAATGAATGGGTAAGCAATATGAGTCACGTTCCCCCTGCTCTGTCTATGCTAGAGCAATTACCTGGCTGCTGGGGCTGCAAAGATACTCAGTCGGTGTTTGTCTACGCCAATAGTGAATACTGCCGCCTCATGGGCCTTACACAACCGCAAGACTGCATAGGCAAAACCGACCATGATATGCCCTGCCCCACCACGCGTTGCGCCGATCAATTTCAAGCGCAAGACCAATATGTGATGAAAACAGGCAAGCGACTCCGTGTGCTCGATATTCATCCTTATGCCAATGGCCGTTGGCATGCGCACCTGTTTACCAAAACGCCTTGGTTCAATGAAAAGGGGCATATTTGTGGGGTCATGTTCTGTGGCCAGGAGCTCAGTGATACCGCTATTTTAGAAGTCGGGCATTGGGTGTGCCGTGCCGTCACTCACCCTGAACAAGCCTTGTGCGATCATCACCATAGTGACTCTCAGGTACACCTGACGTCACGAGAGCGGGAGGTCCTTTTCCTTCATCTGCATGGTAAGAAACCGCAATTGATCGCACAGACATTGTCGGTGTCCGTCAAAACCATTGAGAACCACTTTGCGCATTTACGCGAAAAGTTCGATGTCGACTCCAAAGCAGGTTTATTAGAGCATGCGCTCGCGCAAGGGTTTGGCTCCGCGATTCCCGAAAGCTTATTAACCCAACAATTGTCTGTGGTGCTGCGAGATTAAACAAGCAGCCCCCCAACTCAACCATGCGCCATCTCGCCGTCATTCTGGGAGGACGAGATGGCGTCTCCCACCGCTATCGTCAAGGCGCGTCACAAGCTACGGCGCTAGGCGCTCAATCGCCCAGCGATCACCCTCTTGGCGCTGATATAAGAAACGGTCGTGCAAGCGGTGCTCGCCACCTTGCCAAAACTCAATACTTTGGGGCTTGATTCGATAGCCGCCCCAGAATGTAGGGACAGGCACTTCCCCTTTCTCGAACTGCTTTTTCAGCTCTAAAAACTTGCCTTCTAACGCCGAGCGTGCTGATAAGCGTTCGCTTTGCTTGCTTGCCCATGCCGCGATCTGACTTTCTTTGGGGCGGGAAGTGAAATACTTAAATACCTCTTTTTTACTCAGAGGCTCCGCCTCACCCATAATATGGACTTGTCGCTCAATAAAATGCCAAGGAAAGTGCAAACTAATCTTGCTGTTTTTTTTCAAATGTAGCGCTTTGCGACTCCCCAAGTTGGTGTAAAAAACAAACCCCTCTTGATTAAAGTCTTTAAGCAAAACGATGCGCTGAAAAGGTTGCCCATCTTCATCGACAGTGGCGACAGTCATTGCGGTTGGATCAGGCACTTGGGTATCAATGGCTTGTTGTAACCACTGGCCAAATAAATCCATGGGCGCGTCGGGTAAATCGTCACGACGCAATCCCCCTTGGGTGTATTCTCTTCGAATATCTGACAACTCCATTGCTTTCTCCAATTCGTTTATTTTCAGCTATTTTGCGCAGGTACCTAACGATACACAAGTGCAATTTATTACCGTGGCGACAGAAACAGGGATCAATGACCCCAACGCTTTTCATTGCTCAGGCTTGGCGACGTGAGCGGTCTATATTTTCATCGCGCTGGCCCACTCGGAGAGTGAGAAAGTCTGCAAAAAATCAGCACCATAGACTAAGCTTGAAGGAAGTGAAACACCCGATGGGGGTCAGATGGCGATACGTGATAAATCTCGCGCGAGCTTGCCCCGAGATGAGCACCTCGATTACATCGATGACAAGACGGCCGCACTTTTGCTCAACACGCCGAAAAGTGCTCGCGTTTTGCTATGGACTATCGTGCTATTTTTGATTGTCGCCACGGCCTGGGCATCACAAGCACAGCTCGATAAAGTGACCGTCGGACAAGGAAAAGTGATCCCCTCTTCACAGCTTCAAGTCGTGCAAAACCTTGAGGGGGGCTTGGTCAAAGCGCTCTTAGTACAAGAAGGCGACAAAGTGAATAAAGGGCAACGGCTTATCCTCATTGACGATACCCTCTTTCGCGCCAATTTCCGAGAGAGGGAACAAGAGTTGCTCGGTCTACGCGCAGATAGGTTGCGCCTGCAAGCGTTGCTCGCCGCTATTCGTGTCGATGAAACCGTGCCTTTTGAGCAATGGCGAGAAAGTATCCTGCTTGAGCGCCAACCACTCTTGTTTCCGGACGTCTTTACCACGACACGCCCAAACTTGATCACGCAGACACAAGCGCGATATCAAGAACAGCTTTCTAATATTCAAAATCAGCTCTATGTCACCGCGCAAAAAATCCGACAAAAGGAACAAGAGCTTGTCGAATTGGAGTCTCGAATCGCGAATCTCGAACAAAGCCAAGCATTCGCGCAAGAGGAGCTCGATATCACACGCCCGCTTGCCGATGAAGGCGTTGTCCCCAAAATCGACTTACTCAAGCTCCAGCGCCAATTAAATGATACTCAGCGTGAGTTATCCTCAGCGCAGCTTTCTCTCCCTTCCGTGGTCTCCTCATTGCGCGAAGCTGTTTTCCAACGTATTGATGTTGCATTAACGTTTCGCACCGACCAGCAAGAGCGACTCAACCAAGTAGAGAAGCAAATTGCCGCAATGTCTGAAGGGCGTGTTGGATTACAGGATAAAGTCTCACGCACCGTCGTAACCTCGCCTGTCAATGGAACGGTTAAAAAGCTGCACGTCAACACAGTAGGCGGTGTCATCCAACCAGGTATGGACATTATAGAAATCGTACCGTCCGAGGATAACCTCTTGATTGAGGCAAAAATTGCCCCTCAAGATATTGCTTTTTTACGTCCAGGCCTTAATGCCGTGGTCAAATTCAGCGCCTACGATTTTACCGTCTATGGCGGACTGGATGGCAAGCTTGAAACCATCAGTGCTGATACCATCGAAGACGAAGAAGGAAACAGTTTTTATCTCGCCAAAATACGTGCCGAAAAAGACAGCTTGGGCACAGAAAAAAGCTTACCCATAATTCCAGGCATGACAGCCTCCGTCGACATTATCACGGGTAAACGCACGGTTTTGGATTACTTACTTAATCCCATTACGCGCGCGCAAAAAACAGCATTGCGCGAATAAAGAGGCAACAGGCTTTATGGCTTACCACTTTCCTTGGCAACCATTTTGGTTCATCGCCCTTACAATTGGATTAGTCGCCCCGGCTCATAGCCAGTCCCTTGAGCAAGCCGTAGTGACAACGCTGGCCACGGATCCTGAGTTGCGTGGCGCATTTCATCAGCTGCAAAGCCTTCATGAGAGAACAAAGGCCAGTGAGGGCGACTATCTACCCGACGTTGATTTGAATGCGGGGATTGGCTACGAACGCATCGATAACGATACAACACAAGCGCAAGATGACCTCGATTTTGCGAGAAAAGATGCCACCCTCAACGTTCGGCAATTAGTGTGGGATGGACAAACACACAACAACATTGCTCGTAATCGTTATGAGACTGAGAGCCAGCGCTTTCAACTGCGTTCCGATGCCTCCGATAAAGCACTCCAGGTTGCAGAAGTGTATCTTGAGATACTTAAAGCCCAGCAGGTGCTAGATCTCTCTAGCGCGAACATGACGGTACATGAGGAGATTCTGTCTGATATTCGTCGCCGAGCAGATACGGGGATCGGCTCAACGGCCGATCTCTCCCAAGTCCAAGCGCGTGTTGCACGGGCCCGAGCCAACCTCTTATCCGCTGAAACCAATCTAGAGGATGCCTTTACCGCATTTTTTCGCGTGGTTGGCGAGCCGGCAAACAATCCTGTCCAACCCGTTATTGATGACGCTCGCCTCCCAACCTCACTGGAGAGTGCCCTTGAACAAGCCGTCAAACGTAACCCGCTACTCAAGCTGGCGCGTTACGATATTGAAGCGGCAAAATCACAGTATCAACAATTTAAAGGGGCGCACCACCCAAACATCAGTCTAGAAGTCAGCCAAACTTGGGCGGATGAAGTCAGCGGCGTGGATGATTTTAGTGATGAATTTAGCGCCATGCTACGCGTGCGTTACCAACTGTTTAATGGCGGTAGCGATCAAGCCGATATCCGACGAGGCGCCTACGAGTTAAATCGAACCAGAGATATCTTTGATAACGCTTATCGGCAATTGGAAGAAAGCACCCGGTTAGCTTGGAGTGCGTTTCAGCTCACTGAGCAACAAAAAGTCCTTTTGCAGCAGCAAGTTGATGCCGCTTCGGATACAGTGCAAGCGTATGAAAAACAATTTAGAATTGGACGACGAACGCTGCTCGACCTGCTAAATACTGAAAACGAGTTACTAGAGGCGAGGCGCGCTTACCTAAACGCAAACTATGATCATTTGCTTGCACAGTATCGTTTACTCAACAATACCGGTCATTTATTGGAAGCGTTGAGAGTATCCTTACCCGAACAGTGGCAAGGGACAGAAGGAGAAGCGGAATGAAAGTATTCGGACTGAGCCTCATTCTTGTGCTCGTAACCGGATGTACGGTGGCACTCTCTCCGCCCCCTACGGCCAAGCAAATTCATGACGTGACCGACAGTGATCAAGATGGCGTGATCAACGCCCGTGATAGATGCACCAATACGCCACGCGGCGCCGTCGTTGATAATCAAGGCTGTCCCAATTACATTCAACCTACCAGCGAGCACCCGTCACCCACCGCATCAGCACGACAAATCGATGTGTTCTTTGCCCTCGATACCGCAAAAGTGACGACCGACGCTATAACCGATATCGACGCTATGGCAAACTTTCTCATGAATTACCCTGATACTGAGCTCCGTTTAACCGGTCACGCCAGTGCGGACGGTTCGACATCCTACAATCACGCGCTCTCTTATCGTCGAGCAATGACTGTTAAACGTGCGCTTATCGATCGTGGCATTACACCACAACGAATCGACGTGGTTGCCAAAGGAGAGACGGACGCTAAGCATGGTAGTGAATCGGCCGATAAGTATCGGCGAGTCAGTGGTGAAGTATTGAATTTTAAAGGGGATGTCGAGAAAGCATGGACCATCTTCACGCGTCGACCTCAGTCTTAAAGCGAAAATATTTATGAAGCAATGGCATATTGCCGGGTTATGTTTGTTGCTCTCTCTCAGCGCGATGAGCCTGACCACCAAAGAGTCACGCTGGGTGGGGCAAGTGTCGAGTTTTTATGGTGAACGCGCGGGTAAGCGTGTCACGGCGTGGCGCAACATGGTGGAAAATACGCAAGGCGTGTCAGAGCAAGAAAAGCTGCGCAAAGTGAACGATTTTTTTAATCAGCTGTATTTTGTCGATGATATCGACTTATGGGGAAAAAAAGACTATTGGGCAACGCCCTTAGAGTTTCTTGGCGCAGCGGCCGGTGATTGTGAAGACTTTAGTATTGCAAAATATTTTTCTCTTCGCGAATTAGGCATTGATGATAAAAAACTGCGCCTGGTGTACGTAAAAGCAATCCGTCTCGACCAATTTCATATGGTCGTTGCGTATTACCCAACGCCATCATCCGAGCCGGTGCTACTCGATAACTTAGATCCAACAATTAAACGTGCGTCGTTACGACGCGATCTACTGCCAATATATAGCTTCAATGGTAGCCGACTATGGTTAATGAAAGAACGCGGCCAAGGCGAGCTTGCAGGCAACGCTTCCCGGCTTGGCCTTTGGAACGATTTACGTAGCCGTATCGACACCTTAAAGATGCAAAAACCGATTAGACAATTTGATAGGTAAACACCGATGACGTTATTCAATCAAATATTCTCGTGGATGCTAGTGATTTTCTTCTGCATAGTGCTGGCCGTCTTCGGTATCGAGCTGAATACCACACGCAACTTTTTACTCAATCAGCAAACCTCTGATGTCAACAACACGGTCAATTCGATGGGGCTAGCCTTAGCACCCTACTTAGAATCGGATGATAAAGTCGCCGCCGAGTCGGTGATCAATGCGTTTTTTGATGGCGGTTTTTACCGCGAAGTTAATCTGACCTTGCTGTCAGATAGCAGTGAGATTGTTCGCGAGTATCCCGTACAAATCCAGGGTGTGCCCCAGTGGTTTATCGACCTCGATGTTTTCCCTGTGATCACCGAAAAACAAACCATCACCAGTGGTTGGATGCAACTTGCCGAAGTCGAAGTGGTCGCGCATCCAGGTTATGCGTATAAGCAACTGTGGAAATCATTTGTCCAGTTAGGGACAATTTTGGCAATCATCTTTTTGGTCGCGTCCGTGATCATTGGTTGGCAATTACAGCGATCGCTGAGACCCCTTGCCCGTATTACGGCTAAAGCAGGCGAAATCGCCAAAAACAAGTTTGGTGATCCCATTCCGCTCCCTCCCACGACAGAGCTAAAAACCGTGGTCAGTGCCATTAATGTCATGACCGATCAGCTCAAACACTACTTTGAACAACAGGCAAAAGAAGCCGATAGGTTACGTAAAACCGCCTACCGAGATGCGGTATCTGGCCTTGGCAACCGCAGCTTCTATGTTGGCCAGCTTAAATCTTGGTTAACTGAATCGGGTGTTGGCGGTATGGTCTTAATCAAAGTAGATCTCATTGGAGAGGCCTATAAAAACCAAGGCTTCGAATCTGGGGATCGTATTGTTGAGCAATTTGCGAATAACCTCACCACCACGATTATCAGCGACGATAGCATGACAGCAGCGCGCTTGAGCAAAGATGAATTTGTGATCCTAGCGCCTAACTCAGACCCCGATGACTTGCGCTTACTCGGCGAGAGTGTGCTCGCCATGGTAGTAGACATGCAAGCGGATCCGACCGGCCTCACTCCGCCTAAGGTAGCAGTGGGGTTAGCCATCAACGGCGGCGGAAATCAGGATGCCAGTGTGCTGCTGTCACAAGCGGATAACGCCTTGTCACAGGCACGCAATACGCCGGAGCACCCTGTCGTACTGATTGACCAATCTATCGGTGACGCTGCAATGGGTAAACAGCAATGGAAAGCACTGCTGCATGAAGCCGTGGCCAAAGAGCTGTTTGTGTTCAAATACCAACCCGCCACAGACAGCGAATCAAACCGGTTGCATCAAGAGGTCTTTTCCGCGATAGAAAAGGACGAGCACTATTATGGCGCTGGCCACTTTTTAGGGGCGGTAGAGCAGCTCCAACTGGGTGAAACCCTCGATAAATATGTCATCACTCACGTGATTAAAACCTTGTCTCAAGACGCTAGCGTCGGCCCATTGGCGGTTAACCTCACCTTAAGTAGTGTGACCAATGCGTCATTTATTCGGTGGTTGGGGACAACCTTGTACCAGCACCGCAAACTGGCAGGCCAACTGTTATTTGAGATCCCAGAGGTCGCTTTTGTCCGTCACGCTGACCACACTGGCTTGTTGACCGATCAAATCCGTCAAGCAGGCTTCCAATTTGGGGTCGATAATTATGGCCGTAACTTCCAGTCTTTGGATTACTTACAACGCTTTAAGCCCGATTACGTAAAAATAGACTTTGCCTATACCAGTCATATAGAAGACGACGCCCAAGGGCATGTTTTGGCATCCATTTGTCGTACCGCGCATAACTTAAACATCACCACTATCGCGACACGCGTGGAAACAGAAGCACAGCTTGCGCGCCTTTCCGAGCTGTTCGTCAATGGTTTCCAAGGCTATATCTTCAATAATACTCAGGACAGCCATGGTTAAAGATCCGCTTCTGCAATCATTGATTTATGTATCGCGTTACTTCGGTAACGCGAACTCCCCCGATGCCCTTGTGTCTGGGCTCCCTATCTCCGACGGCTACCTGTCACCTTTTTTACTGCCCCGCGCGGCTGAACGTGCGGGGATTGTCGCGAAAGAAGAAGCGATGCCACTCGAGCGCCTCTCTTCGCTGCTCTGCCCGGCTATTTTGCTAATGAAAGATAACGACGCGTGCGTCGTACTAGAAATGGATGCGAAAAAGGGGCGTGCGGAAATCGTTTTGCCGCATGCGGATATGACACCGCGTTGGGTGATGCTTGATGATCTTAACGATGCGTATCTGGGGCGCCTTTTTTTGCTGAAAAAGCAATATCGCTTTGATGAACGCGCGCCAACAGCACAGGTGAAGGATGAGGGCCATTGGTTTTGGGGCACGCTCTGGCAATCACGTCATATTTATCGGGATGTCTTAATCGCCTCACTCTTTATCAATGTCTTTGCGATTAGTGTGCCGCTATTTTCTCGCCTCGTTTACGACAAAATCGTGCCTAACTTGGCCTTCGATTCACTGTGGGTGCTCGCGAGTGGGATTTTGGTCATTTTTGTCTTCGACTTACTCCTTAAATTGCTGCGCAGTTACTTTATTGATATTGCAGGTAAGAAAACAGATTTACTCATTTCTTCACGCATATATGCCAAAGTCATAGGGGTAAGAATGGACGCCAAGCCCCCTTCAGTCGGGGCCTTTGCACGGCATATGCAAGAATTTGAATCCATCCGCGAGTTTTTTACCTCGGCGTCTATATCCACCCTCATCGACCTCCCCTTTGCCATCATCTTCTTGCTCGTGATTTGGTTTGTCGCCGGTCCTTTAGTAATCGTGCCTATCATTGCGGTCACGTTATTGGTCATCCATGCATGGCTAATTCAAAAGCCCCTGCGGCGCACAATTGAGGAAGGGACACGTCTTTCTTCACAAAAGAACGCCAACCTCATAGAAAGCCTGTCAGGGCTTGAGACCATTAAAATATTCGGGGCGGAGAGTCAGTTTCAGTATCGCTGGGAAGAAGCGGTGGCCCATATGGCAAACTGGAGCATCAAAACACGCCGTCTCACAGACTCAGTCCATAACTCGGCCAGTTTTGTTCAGCAGTTTGTCATCGTCAGTATGATTGTATTTGGTGTTTACCAAATAGCCGCGGGCGAACTGACAATGGGGGGATTGATTGCGGCAAGTATGCTGAGCTCAAGAGCAGTAGCGCCCTTGGTTCAATTGTCTTTGCTCTCGACACGCTATCACCAAGCAAAATCAGCACTCGATATCATCGACCAACTGATGGCATTGCCATCAGAACAAACCGAAGGTAAGCGTTATCTACATCGCCCGATGCTGCGTGGCAAAATTGAGCTCGATAAGGTTGACTTTCATTACCCTAACACCACTGCCCTCGCCTTACGGCAAGTGTCCTTTCGCATTTATCCCGGCGAAAAAGTCGGTATTATTGGCCGAGTGGGCTCAGGAAAAACAACGCTTGCCCGCCTGATAGTCGGCCTTTATTCTCCCACCCAAGGCTCGGTTGCCATCGATGATACCGATATCTCTCAACTTCATTATATCGACGTTCGTCGCAATGTCGGTTTTGTCCCTCAAGAGCCGACGCTATTCTTTGGCTCAATCAGAGAGAATATGACCCTCGGCCAGCCACTTGCCGATGATATTGATATTATGGACGCCGCTGCCCGCTCGGGCGTGTTAAGTTTTACCCAATACCATGCCTCAGGACTAGAAAGACAAGTTGGTGAAGGTGGCGTCTTATTGTCTGGGGGACAGCGACAAGCCGTTGCAATTGCTCGCGCCTTTTTAGGCCGCCCACCTGTGATTTTACTCGATGAGCCAACCAGTCAGATGGATAACCGCACAGAGCAGTTCATTAAAACGCAGCTAAAAGATTTACGCAGAGAGGAGACACTCATTCTCAGTACCCACAAAACCAGCATGCTGGATGTGGTTGACCGTCTTATTGTGATGGAGGAAGGATGTGTGGTCGCAGATGGACCGAAAAAGGCAGTGCTTCAGGCCTTAAAAGAAGGAAAAATCCGTAAAGTTGGCTAACAGTTTACACTGTAAACCAGTATCAACCATTGGCTTGATACGGTTTTAATTCAATCGCGGCATTATCGTAAAATAGATGTGATGGGCCGTGTTCTGAGTGAACCAAGTGCTTTTCTTCGCCGATAGTACAGTGAACACGACTAAGTAGCGACTTAGTCGCAATGATACTGGCCGTTTGGTATCCGCTCTCTATCGCTGCGTCTGTTTCTTCTACCATGGTTTCTATTTCACTTAGCGCGGTAGAAAGGTGCTCGCGTGTCGAGCTTATTCTTTCAACCATGGCCGCGTCACGCTTCTCTTCTGGGACCGCTTCAAGTTTTTTCTCTGCCGCCTGGATCTTATCCAATTGGGCACTCTTCTCTTCCCAGCTTTTGTTTAAATTGACGAGTTCCCGTTTAAGTATTGGCAGACGCGGAAAGCAATGTATATACGTATGCGCCCCTGCGCTCGCGCCGATAATCACCGCCTGGACTTTTTCGCCCACTTCATGCTTACCGCCCGCCAACGTGCCTTTGCGCTTGGTGGCATCACTAATAACGATTGACTGCCCTACATGCGTTTTGCAATGCATCGCATGCAAGGTAAGTTCTAGGTTTTGATTGGCACAGAGTGTGGCATATTGCGCGAACTTGGCGACGATATTGCCCTCCGCAACCAGGGTGCAGTTGATGTCAGAGTCTGCTGCGACTTGTCGACCAATGATCCCATTTTGGACAATAATGTCTGCGCCAGCGGTAATGGTCGCTGATTCCACTACCCCTCCCACGGTGACCGTTCCCGATGCTGTTACCTTCATACCCACTTCAACATCACCTTTAATCACCACACTGCCTTCAAAGTTGACATGCCCGGTGCCGACATCAACCGCATCTAAGCTCAATGCATCATCGACCGCCACGCCGTCTTTTTGTAACCGTGGGATCCCAGCCATGGTCGCCACTAGAATATTAGGGTCTTTGTTACTTAACTCGCTGCCTGGGTGCGCGGTCAATGTCATTGGCTTACCGGAAGATGTCGATAACACCGACCCAGTTACAGTAAAGCCCTCATAGCCCGATGTTTCAGGGATCAGTTTAGCTAAAGGCTGTCCTTGCTTAACCATCACCATTTCACCCAAATCACGCATGTCAACGGTTCCATCCTCACGCTGTTTGGGACGGCGAACACGCTCGGCAGGATCTTCAATGAGATAGACAAGGTGCGCATCTTCGCCCGCAACCGGCTGCCGACCGAATGCGACGGGAACATCAAGGTATTCACCAGGTTTGAGCTTTCCTGACGCGGAGAGAAGTTTTTGCAGGGTCGGCTTTTTTATCCCTCGAACGATATTGGCATCACGCAGCGTCGAGAGAATGTCATCGGCTTTCAGTCCACGCCCGCCACACGCGCCGTTAACGATCAAATAGGCCGTCATTTTATCGTCGGCGATGCGCGCTTCGATGGTTGCATCACGGCGTTCTGCAATAATGAAGTCTTCCGACTCAGCATCATCCGGCGACGCGTTTAACTTGGTTAATGCTGACTCTATCGTATCATCAAAACAAAAAAAGCCCTCGACTTGGTTGCTCACCAACCAGTCCTTGATTTGTTTTTTCTCTATCGGTTGGCCATTGGTATGCTCGACTTTCCCTGCCGATAAGTATACACGCTGACCATCCTGAGAGACGCGGAGGATATCGTCTAGCATCTCGCTTCCTGCCTATCTAATCCCTGTGGCGGCCTTATTAGCCAGATAAACCACTTGGCAATGCGCTTGCTCCATCATCTCGAGGAGCCTTGCACTCGACTGTTGTCACTGATTAGATTAGTCCAAATCTAATGCAAGTGCGCGCAATTGTCTCATTTATAATAAATTATACAGGTTTATCCCGCTTGGGAGCAGGATCACTGATAAAAACGTGACCAGGATAGGATTAATTCAGTCGCCCTCAGCACGACCCCCATAATGAAGGGTAGTAGACCGATTTACAGTGTAAATAAACGTAATAAGCGACAGCGTTTACACTGTAAACCAAGCCACTGCCACGTGTTTAGTTTACAGTGTAAATGGGTCATGTCGTCATGTGTATTTGAATATAATTCCGTATCCGGGATTCCGCATCCCTCTTTCCTGCCAGCTGATACCTGGTGCAGACAACAGACCAAGGCAACCCTAACAAAATACGGCTAACCAGAATGGGTAACGTGGCATTTTCGTCGTCTTTCTGGACGCGACCTATATGATGATATAACCAAGCCTGTAAGCTTGAGAGGGCAGCATCGACCCCCACCCCTCCGGCAACAAATCCATCAATTTGTTGTCTTACTTCCTCCGATAGCGGTGCGGTTGGTAACCCAGCAATGATAGAGGCAGCGATGTCAGTTTCCATCCGTTGATGGCTCGTGAGCATCTGAATGGGAAGGTTTTGCCTAAATAAGCGTAACGCCTGATCACACCATTTCAAAGGCTGGATAGGCTTAAGCATTTGCAGCGAATAGCACCCACTGGCTTGATCGCGTTTTAATCCCAATTTAACCGGCTTAAATCCTTGCTTAAACCAAAACGGCGTCAGCACTGCGGTTGCACCGAAGCTAACACCGACCCCGACCACTGAGGCTTCAGCCGCGTGTTTATTCACGGTCGCGAGCAACCGTTGACCGACGCCTTGCTGTCGAAAAGGCTCAGACACGGCAATGCGTTGGACTCGCCAGAGCCTGTCGTGCAGAACCTCCGCGAGCCCCAAATGCGCGGCGACCGATTGGCTAAACAGATGCCCTCTTATCCGGCGTTGTCCTGCGACCACCGCGTGACAAGTTTGCCAATCTAATCCTCCTTCTTGGCTCACCACACACGCGGCAACCAATTTATTATTGAGCCAGCCAGCAAAAATTAAGACGGCGTCATCGTCCAGAAGACGGGCTAAGTCGTTAGGCGATGTTTGATAATGGGCCGCGATCAGTAATGTGAATAACTGCCGTAAACACGCCTCATCTCGATACAACTGCTGACGGCTAAGCGGCTCAATCACCATATCGTTCACCCACCCTGTTTCGAGCATATCGGCCTGATCGCTGCCTACGTCGTCGTCGCCATTCAGTAAAAAGAGGGCGTTCAACGTGCGCTCAACCGGATCATCGTCAGCCCATCTCATAGGCGCCGTGAGTTTCAATGTGCGCCACTGCGGCTGCTCGACGTCCAACATTTGCTTGAGTCGGAGCGTAAAAGCACGTCCTGTCCCTTCATAGCCATGCTCGGTCGTTGCAATCGCAACGCGACTGTATTGATTCAGCCATTGGCTGATTATCGGAAGTGGGATTGCGGCCGCTTCATCAACCAATAACAAGTCTGCTGCTGGCGCGTCTTGTAGCAGCGCATCAGGGGCAATAAAGCGTATCTGGCTTCCTTGATAGTCGATATGTTGGCCAGCATCATCGACCTGAAGGGTAGCTTTCAGATGATGAAAAAGCGTTGATGCATGGGCTGGGGAAGGCGATGACACAATGATGCGTCTTGGTTTTTTCATCATCAAGTTAGCCGCGGCCATCCCTAATGCGGCTGATTTCCCCCGACCGCGGTCAGCGGTTAGCAGCAGGGGACGGCGCCGATGTCCAGTCACGACTTTTTCCACGGCAGCAATCGCATCATCCTGAGTCACTGAATGCGTTTGATGTTTCGCTGGACGTGGCTGAGGTAAACGATGCAGCCAATGACAATTAAATGCGACGCTATCATCTTCACTCAAACAGCGAAGAAGGCGTTGTACGGACGGAGGCATTTCGTTATCGAGGGCGGCAATTCGGAGTACAATGAGTGCACCCGCGCGGCAACAACCGACTATGGCGCAAAAGGCTTCCGCATTAAATTGCGCATTCACCTCCACCACGATATGACCACATTCTTGTCCCAGCTTTTGATGTGCTTGGCGCCAACTCAAACCATATTCTGTGTTTCCCACAATCAGCGGGGGCTGAGTCTCACCAAAGCCGGCCAGTACAGTCGCCAAGTCCTGATCGACACAAACCAGTTGACGGTGGGAGTAGTGCGCTGCACGTAAGATCAGTGGCTCAAAAAAGTCTTCCAATGTGGGTAATGTCATCATGTTTCCATAAGGCTTTTACCAAGCGGATAGGAGATGATAACACGCAAAAAAAAACGACACGCTAGGCATGTCGTTTTTAACGCTGGGGCATGTGCAAAATATTAGTTTTCTAGCGCTTGTTTAATCAGTGCCAGAATTCGGTCTGCGTCCTCATCACTGACTTTCTTTAAACTAATATTCAGGTTATTTCCTTTGCGACGATAAGACGCACGTCCGTCCAACAAGGTTTTGGCTTGCTCTCGTTCACTCGATGTCGGCTCGACAAGTTCATCTTTAAACTGCTCAATCAACTGGGTGACTTCTCGCGTAATACGCGTCACTCCTTGCGCCTCTACCTGTTGCCATAAAGGCGTGTCACCAAGCTTGGCAACCAGCTTTTGTTGCAGGGACGCATCAAGGCTAAAATATAAGCGATGCAACTTCACAATGGTTGGCCGTCCCAGCTCAGACACACTGGGGTAGGCTTGCAGTAGTGGTAAGGGCAGGGCCGCGGCTTTTAAGGCACCGCTGACCAAGGCTTCGCTACACTGACACGCACTCGCCAATGCTTTTTGATCACTCACTTCGCCACTGTCTAACATTGCCTGCATCTCTTTACCGCGTTCATAAAGCGATAACGGTTTGTGGGCATTGGCGACATCGGACAAGAATTTAGCATGGCGTGTACTGATGCCTTTCGCCACGTAGACTAAGAAATCTTGTTCTGCAATCAGACACGACATGCGGCGTCGGCTACCGTCGAGGACTTCAATACGACCATCGTCAAGCCAACGACCCACAGCAGGGTACTGCTGGCCATGTGCTTTTAACGTTACCAAAATATCGGATAACGCGAGTTCATTCAGAAATGACTGCTCTCGCGCATTCTTATCAAAAACGGTCGTTTTATCTCGGATCTCACTGGCAGGGACTTTTACCAGCTCAAATTCAACCGTGTGTTCACCAGCGACCGCAAGTTCAATGACTGCCGCTTTCTCACTCGCTGCACTCTGAGCTTCTTGCGTTGTCGTTGCTCGTCGCTTGTCTGCTTTGGCAAACAAACGCGCATTTAAATCAGAGGTCTTAATGGCCATTTTTTGTGATTACTCCTGATTGAGCTGAGACCAGTGGCTGTGCAGCACACGCTCTAGTTCTAAACCGACACGATGGACGGCATCTTGGGCTGTCGACAAGGTCTTCTTACCGCCTTCAAAATCTTGAGAGGTAAGATCAAAGACTGTGCTGTAAGTGTCGGCACAGGTCTCAAACGCGCGACTTCTTGGAATGGTCGCCATCATTACTTGTTCACCCAAAAGATAATTCATTTCCGTTAAGACCGAAATCTGTTTTTTGTTGTCATCTTCAAACATAGTCGGCATTAAACGAACAAACTCAAGGCCATGCCAGTCTTCAGGGAACATCTCATAGACTTGTGGCAGATGCTGGAAAAAGTTCACCGTCGACGCCCAATCGAGGCGTTTTGCCGCACAAGGGATCACTAACGAGTTCGAGGCGTACATCGCATTCCACACCAGCGGATCGATATGCGGGCCTGTATCTATCATGATAATGTCAAACTCATCACTGATTGGGTCGATGACTTTTTCTTGCAGCAACTCAACCACGTTCAGAGACTGGCTAGTCGCCAGTGCTTGCCATGCCTCAGCATTAAACATCGCGTCTTCTGGAAAGGCCGCCATGGTTTTTAAGTTTGGATACTGTGTCGGCAGTAAGACATTACGCATCATGAAGTCTTTGTCTGCAGGCTGGGGCGTATTATCCAGCATGACGTCAACGGCGGAGTAAATCCCCTCTTGCTCGGTCAAACTAATTTGTGGATTGAGGAACAGTCGCAATGAGCCTTGTGGATCCAAGTCGATTAAGCAAATGCGATAACGCTTTTCCAAGTTGAGGGCCATACATGCCGCTAAGTGCACCGCACTCATGGATTTACCCGTTCCGCCTTTCTGGTTCTGGATGTTTACCACCCAAGGCTTATGGGTTTTTCCTTTACGCTCATGGAAAGTCGGCACGTTCGCCGCATCCATGATTTGGTGCGCCTCATCGAGTGTAATCGAATAATGGTTAGCATTGTTTTTAGTGAACTGATGTCCCTCTTGCTCCATGCGAGAGATCGCTTCATCGAGCTTTCGCCGCGTTAACCCCGAACGCGTTTCCATTAATGCTTTTGACATCGGTGGAAAGAGTTGGTCGTGGCGTTCTTCCATTACAATCTCGACCCGATCAGACTGAACCTGTTTCGTCTGCGCGGCGATATTGCGGAGGTTTTCAATCGTCTTTTCCCTATCCATATTCTTTTTCGCCTTAACGAGAAATAATTGCCGATTGTACAGCACATTCTATTCAAAACAATAAAAAGGTGAACAAAAGCCAATCAAATAAAGATCCTGCTCACAATTGTTATCATGGATGATTGATGAAAACATCGACGAATAGTTGGTTATACTCACTTCGACAAACCATGCGATAAATTCCTCACATTTAAAATGTCACAGCGTCACTTATTTACAATGTAAACAGTTGATAGAGTCGGAAGCCTATCTTTGAATGGCTAATTTACGGTACCCGATCGTTGAACCGAATTTATCGCCTTTTACCCCTTAAGAGGGGAGAGCGGTTAACAATCTCACCCATTAGCCGTTCATGCGATGGCTTACCGCGGTTTTGATCATTTTTCCCGTAACGATGATCAAGGTGTTCGGCCTTAATGGATGCTAATACTTGATCATGCTTTCGAGAGTAAAGGCGCTGTTGGGGAAGCATGATCAAGCAGAATTATGGGTTAAATCATCGGCAAATCTGCGCGATGTGTCTCTGTATATTACGGAACAATGATCAAGACTGGCTGTAAAGACTACCAGCCTGTGCGGTTGTTCGGAACGATATAGTCGAACCGCCAAATTACGGATAACGTCAGGTGTAACAAGGGATCGAGAAGGATCCGGGCATTCCATCCATATCACGTGGACTAAACAACGGTTTACATCAAGATGATCGAACAGCACGATCTCATACATGATCATTGTTCCACTAACCGGACACATACATTCCTATGGCAGTTATACTGTCAATGTCATTTCGATTTGGAGGATGAGAGTGAAATAGTCGCTAGCCTTATCGGCAACATGCACGCTTTTTCATCAAATCAGCTAAAAAAGCGCTGTCTTGATCATTGTTCCTAAGCCTCATTAGCCTGATTAACCACCGAATCCAATAACGTCATCATCCGCGACATCCTATAGCTGTGGATAAGATGTGTATCACGCTTGATCATTGTTTCAGTTATTATCTGATCATTAATGCGGTAAGGTGTTGATCATTGATGCAGGCCTCACTTGATCATCGTTGGTGCATGATGTTGATCATGCCTCCAAGACATTGATGATCATGCTTTCGAGAGGGATGAAATTATAATTCATAAAAATCATGGTGTTATAACAAACTAGCCACTCGGATCATAAGATCAGATCATCAAATTAGATCAGAATAATCATAAAGATCAGTTAAAAAGCGCAATAAAAAAGATCTTTCTTTTTGGGTCTTTTTTTATTAGTCTTTCCCTGGAAGAGTGATCGATTTACGGTTTCCGTCACCTCAATTTAAAAAAATGCGCGTTGAGTATGCCCGTGACAAAGGATTTAAGCTGACATGAGTGCCAGTAAACCCGGAAAAATCTTGATAAAAGCCCCTCGCTCCCACAAAGACGGGCATTTGTTCGCCGTACACGATCAGTTGATTGATTGGCTTGCACAGTATGAGCACTTTAAAGGGGTAACCAAAAGTATTCTAGAGCTACTGAACTTAATTTCAGTACGCGGTTTTGCCTCTCAAGACGGGTATGTATCCACCACAGAATTGGTTGACGCAACAGACGGGCAACTCACTCGCGCAGCCATCCAACAACGACTCCGTGCCGCTGTCCAGTTAGGACTGTTCATTCAGCAACCCGTGCGGTTTGAAGAAGGACTCGCAGGCAAAACCATGCTGCATCAGTTTGTTAATCCCAGCCGATTGATTTCATCACTCGGCAGTGCAGGCTTGATGACAGAAAAAAGTCGCGATGCCGTCAAGCAAAAACGGTCGAAAGCGTTAGCGCAAACGCAAGTTAATCGACAATTGCTCAGTGAACATGGACTAGGCACCCCTCCGATGATGCCTGGTGAAAAAGATCAGATTTTGGTCTCACCGACCAGTTGGGCTGGGATCATTGATCAAGCGCTTGCTCCACCGCGAACCAAAAAGGGTTATCAGAAGTCGATGGTGGCGATCAGCGGCACTAAGGCGATCATTGAAACGCGATCGGCCAAGTCGATCATGACGGTTGATGATCTGATGACACTGTTCGCCCTGTTCACCCTCACGGTGCAGTATCATGATCATCATTTACCCAATTACGAGTTACAGACCCAATCTATAGGCAACAAAACACCGATCTATATCACTGATATCCTGCAGTTACGGGGTAAAAAAGACAGTGGTCCTGCGCGTGATGCCATCCGCGAGAGCATTGATAGAATCGAGTTTACTGACTTTCAGCTTCATGAACTAACGGGTCGTTGGCTGAGTGAAAACATGCCAGAAGGGTTCAAAAGTGACCGATTCCGGTTCTTAGCCAGAACCATTACCGCTTCCGAGGAAGCGCCCAAAGAGGGTGAAGATGGTGAGGTCAGGATCAAGCCCAACCTTTATATCTTGGTATGGGAGCCTTCGTTCTTTGAAGAATTGATGACGCGTGATTACTTCTTTTTATTTCCACCAGAAATATTGCGTCAGCATACCTTGGTGTTTCAACTCTATTCGCTCTTCAGAAGCCGTATGTCGCGTCGACTCGAAGATACCATGCTACTTAGCGAGCTGAACCAAAAAATGGCCCGTAATATCGAATGGCGCCGTTTTTCCAGTGATTTAACCCGGGAGCTCAGAAAGCTGGCTGAAGGTAAGGTGACAGAGTCTGTCTTTGCGGTGAACTTGTGGGGATATCACTTAACGTTAACGCGCGAAGATGAAGAGAAAAAATATCCTGACTATCGCATGGATATAAAGTGCAACGTCGACGAAGTGATCCGCTACTCTCGTGCCAAAATGTATAACGAGGGCAAGCGCTCGTTGGCTCCCACTATGCCCAATCCGCTGAGAAATGAGATCCTTCCTAGCCAAGACCTTGATCAGCTTTCCGGGATCATTGATGGCGAGTTTGAACCGATCCAGCGCAAAGAGAAGAGCAGTGGCCGGTTAGGGCGTCGTGTGAAACAACGCAAGCACTTGGTTGAGATTAATGCGGATGAGCTGACCATTGTGCTCTCAAAGTATACGTCTGAGGAGGCGTTGCAACGCAGCATTACCGCGCTGTCGGCGATGACAGGCCATCCTTCCTCCGTGATTACCGAAGAATGTCAGGGTTATCTCGAAAAACTGGATTGGTTGCGGGTCGGTGATCAGGTCGTCTCCTATGAAACGCTCAGCCGTACGATTGAGTTTTACAATCAACAACAGCTCGATAGACATCTTTCTATTGAAAAGTTGATATCTGGGTTAGCCG
The DNA here is from genome assembly GCF_001995955.1 of Salinivibrio sp. PR6. NCBI lineage: Bacteria > Pseudomonadati > Pseudomonadota > Gammaproteobacteria > Vibrionales > Vibrionaceae > Salinivibrio > Salinivibrio sp. PR6. The sequence goes on from NZ_MUFA01000003.1 coordinate 39,184, forward strand.
TGCGAAGAAAAGTCTGTCAGCGCGTGTTTGAGGGCCATCTCGATGGGCAAGTGCTCAAGGCCTTGGATGACATAGCGATGGGAGGGTAGTGACCGATTTTGCAGGTTGTTGACGTGGTAATGACACAACCTTTGATGAGCGGCGTAAACTACTCACTGATAGATACCTTTGTCCTATTGGGTGCCTTGATGGCACCATTTGGCTAATCACTTGCCGAGCGGGCTTTGCCCGCTTTTTTCTTCCTTGCCAACGATGATGCGTTTCCCCTCTTTGTCGTGGGGTCACGTCAGCTATTGGTTTTATTCTGCGTTTTACAGTGTAAACTGCCTACTTTCTTCCACGCTATATTGGGCTTTGCGAGGCCATGATGCCATTTCTCTTGCCATTGGCGGCGGTGCTCATTTGGTCGGTCAACACGATTGTAAACAAGATGTCTGTCACTGTGATTGCACCGGGTGCGATGGCATTCTATCGGTGGTTTTTTGCCATTTTGGTATTAACGCCGTTTTGTTTACCGACATTATGGCGCCAACGACGTGCGGTGCGTTGCTATGCACCACGTCTTGCCATTCTAGCGCTGTTAGGCATGGTCACTAACCAATCCGTTGCCTATTTTGCTGCGCAAACCACGACGGCGACCAATATGGCGCTGATTATGTCGTTGGTGCCCATGTTGAGCTTGTTGATCAGTGTGCCTGTGCTGTCACAGCCGTTGACGATGCGTGCGATCCTCGGGGCCGTGTTATCCTTCGCTGGCTTGGTGTATATGCTAACGCTGGGCAAACCGCTTTCTCTTTTTCACGCAGGCGCGTCGGTGGGAGACGGGCTAATGCTGGTATGTGCGTCCTCGTATGCGCTGTATTGCGTTTTACTTAAACGTTGGTCGATGGCGCTGTCCAATTGGGTGTCTGTGTATGTACAAGCTGTATTTGCGGTGGTGATGTTGTTGCCCGTTCTGTGGATGGCGCCCAGTCCTGCCATCCCCGCTGACGCCTATCCGCTAGTGGGGTTTGCCGCCTTAGGCGCTTCCGTGCTTGCGCCTGCGATTTGGCTAAACGCTATCGCGCTCAATGGGGCGAGTCGAACGGCGATGTACATGAACCTTTTACCCGTGATGACAGCGGCTATTGCAGTGGCGGTACTGGGAGAAATACTGACTCAGTATCACATCCTCGGTGGAGGGCTTGTGATGCTGGGCGTTGCCATATCACAGCAATCAAGGCAGCCGTCCTGTCAGTAACCGTCTACACTCAATTAAGTGGGTTCTTTGACGGAGGTCGCCAATGTGGTGGTTAATTGAGTTAGACTGGGTACCCTTGTGGGTCATACCGACAAGCGGTCGCGCTGAGCGGACAGCGTCGTCGCCCATCATTTGGTAAAGAGAGAGCAATAATCTTACATGGATGTGGATGTATCTGAATGTTGCGTCGTCACCATTCGGCCTGCGCAGCGCAACGAAGCGCGCTACTTTTGGCGTAATATATATTATTCCCGTGCTTGGAAGCAGTATGATGCGCCGTATACACCGATAGATCCGGTGTCGTTTTGGTCGTTTCGTTTTGGTCTTTTTCGTCGTTTCATCGTGGGTGACACGGCGCAGGTGATTTGTGTGGACAATAAGCCTGTGGGTTATGTCACCCTGTATTGGGAAGACAAGCGCACGCGTTGGTTGGAAGTGGGGATCACTATTTTCGATCCTGTCCACTGGGGCAAAGGTATCGGCCGACGTGCTCTGACGCAGTGGATTGACCAATTATTTATTCGCCACCAAGTCAACCGAATCGGCTTGACCACTTGGTCGGGGAACACGGGGATGATGCGCTGTGCTAAAGCACTAGGGATGCGCGAAGAGGGGCGCTTACGCGCCGTCCGTTATTATCAAGGTGAGTACTATGACTCACTCCGTTATGGGGTATTGCGCGATGAGTGGTTGCAGCAAGCTGCGCCAGTGCGTCAAAACGGTCCCTCGTCCGCCAAGACCCTGGCCGCTGTCGCCTCAACCATGCACCAAGACCATTCGCTGGTTTGATTGCGGCAGTAACCAATCTTCAAGTGCTGTCCGTTCAATCGGCCGAGAGAGCACATACCCTTGCAAGTAGTCACATTGGTGTTGGCGAAGCCAGCATAGCTGCTGTTTCGTCTCGACGCCTTCTGCTACTACGGTTAAACCGACGGCATGTGCCATGGCAATCATTCCTCGACAAAGGGGCGCCGCTTTACCGTTAGGCTGATCGATATCCATAATAAAACTGCGATCCATCTTAATCACGCTAAACGGATATTGGCGCAGCAGCGAGAGTGATGAATACCCGGTGCCAAAGTCATCGAGGTACAGTTTTATTCCCAGTGCGTGAAGCTGACGCAAGTTCCTCCCCACCGTTTCTGAGTGCTCAAGTAAGGCCGTCTCCGTCATTTCTAACCCCAGACACTGAGGCGCAAATTGGTGCCTGGCGATCAGTGAGGCGACGTCATCGGCGAAGGTGGCTGACTGACACTGCTTGGCGGACACATTCACGGTGATAGAAGGGCATTGATTGGCAGGGAAGCGGGTGTGCCAGTTATCCAATACGTCGGCGACTTGCTCGAGCACCCAGTCGCCAAGCTCGATAATATAACCGGTTTCTTCTGCGATTGGGATGAACTCTGCGGGCGAGATCCGCCCTAGCGTCGGATGCTGCCACCGGAGCAGTGCCTCTGCATGGCTGAGTGTTTCTTGTTCGCCATCAAAAATAGGTTGAAACATCAGATGAAACTGCTGCTGTGCCAACCCTTTTTTTAAGTCTTGTTCGACAATAAAACGTTGCTGGACTTTGGCAAGCATGGCCGGCTGGAAAATCGCGAGGCGATCACGGGTTTGCTTGGCGTGATACATGGCAATATCCGCCTGCTGAATAATATCCGTTACCGACGCATTGGCTTTGTTCACCGAGGCAATGCCAATACTGGCGGACAGGTTAATCATATGCTCGTCCACCTTGTAAGGTGTGCTAAGCGCTTGAAGTAGGTGCTTGGCCTTAGTTTGTGCCAATGCCAGTGAACTGTCGGCTTTAAGCAAAATGATGAATTCGTCGCCACCAAAGCGAAACACGCGCTCGCCACTGACGGATTGGTTCAGGCGTTTGGCTACCTGCTTAAGAAGCTTGTCACCCGTCACATGACCGAGAGAGTCGTTAACCACTTTAAACCGATCGAGATCGATAAACAGCAAGGTAAAATGCTCGCTGTATTGGGCGCTCACTTGCTGGAGTGCGCCCTCCAAGGCATTGTCGAGCGCCGCTCGGTTTGCCAGCCCCGTTAAACTGTCGTGCTGTGCTTGGTGGGTGAGCTGGCGGGTCTGCTTGTTGACTAAGTGTTGTGCCAATGACAGTCGGTTGGCGTAGGACCAAAAACTGGCCAGAACCGACAAGCCGAGTGACAGCACCAATAGTCCAACCAGCACCCCGTAGAGTAGCCCCGTGTGCAAGCCGCGTAGATGGGTGAACCTGACCACTAACCCTTCTTCGCTTCCGGCTATCGGAATAGTGATATCGGGTGAGTGAGTATTTCGCCATTTTTGCAATGCTTGCGTTGAGTGCGTGGTAAACATTTGCTGGTGGCCAAAGGCTTCGCGGGCGATTAGCCCCATATCGGGCGCGGGGGTGTCATCTTGCCAGAGTGTGGGTAGAAAGGTATCAAAATAAAGTGTGGTGGAGAGAAAACCGGCTAATTGGCCGTCTCGTGCAGTAATGGCCGCGAACCAACGCACCCCATGTCCTTGCTCATCGTGAATCAGTCTTGCCACCGGTTGGCGCTTAAAATAGGCACGCTCCATGGTGACGGTGTTCTCGCATTGCGCATCCGCGCGCCAACCTAAATATCCCTCTGCCGCGGCTTTGGGGGACAAGTAAAGTGCGGGAAACGTATCACCTCGCATCACCCACTGGCAGGCGTGGTTATTGAGTGGCGGAAAGGGGTGATAGTGACCTTGTTGCGCGGCAAACTGTTTTAACTCAGCGCGATTGACCCGAGGTAGCCACATGACGCTATCAAGCCCTGAGCGCTTTTGGGTATGGTTATCGATAAAGGCATGGAATTTATCACGCGTTGGGCCGCCTTCTTGTTGCAGATAAAGCTGCGCCGATAGTTGTAGCTCATAGAGCTGAGAAAACGCTTTACTGAGAGCGTGACGCTGCTTTTCAACATCGGTAGAAAATCGGCTTTGCTGACGCTGGTTTTCCAAGGTATAGACTGACCAACCTGCGATCAGCGCAATCATAATAACCGTTAGGTAACGCCATAGAGGCTGTGAGGAAAAATACCGCATATAAAGAATACATCGAGTCTCACTATCGAGAGAGACAGGGTAGAGTGCATCGATGACAATCTGTGCCTATTTAGGTTTCATTTTTGTGACAAAGCGATGGTTTTCGATCGCAGGGCGCAGTCAGCCGATCAAAACAATCGTCAAAAACGTGACGGTTTTTTATACAGGGTTAAGGTCGGTATCGGTGAGTGCGAAGATATGTAAATGTGAAATTGATCACGGTATGGTTAGGGGCTTGATTCGCCTCTGAAGTTTGGGCGCAATCGGTCAGTTATACAATTTTGTCTCGGTGATTCGATACATTCTGCCTGCGGTTTTGGTAGGACGCGTTCTCGTTCTCTGCTAACTTTCAAAGACTCGTTGGATAGCAAGTCCGATCCACCGTTCCCTTTCCTTTCTGTCGATAACACACTGATTGTGGAGGCGTTCCATGAAAAAATTGGAGAATATCTCTGCGATATGCTTTGACTTAGACGGCACGATCGCAGACCCTTTTGATGATCTTTATGACGCTGTCCTCGGCATGTTGCGAGGGTTTAATTTGCCAGAGGAAGAGCCCAGTGCGATTCGAGACTGGATTGGTGATGGTGCGGATTTATTGATCCATCGGGTGCTCACGCGACACATTGATGGACGGGTTTCAACCACAGTGTTGAATCAAGCCCGTGCGTTGTTCCTGTCCTCATACTTAGGCAAAAAACCGCCAAAAACTCGACTCTATCCAGGGGTACTTGCTTGCCTTGAAGGACTCTCTCAGCGCCAGTTCCCGATGATATGTACCACGGACATGCAAACGGCGCATGCGAACAGCCTTCTTAGAGCGCTTGGGGTCAGCCACTTTTTTACCCGTATCTTAGGAACGGATGCGATCGCGGCCGGAAAGCCGGATCCCGATAGTATTTTTGAGTCGGCGGCGATTTTAGCGGTTCCGCCATCAGAATTGCTGGTGGTTGGCGATGCGGTGAATGATGTTCATGCGGCAAGGGCGGCGGGCTCTCCTGTCGTCTGTGTTGATTATGGCTATAATTATGGAACAGCGATTCAAAAAACGGGACCAGACACCACCCTTGATACATTGGCAACCTTGCCCAATATTATTTCTAAGCCAAGCCGGATTAAGGTGTCAGGGCATGTGTTGACCACGCCACCGGTATTGGCCGGCCCACTTTATGGTCGTGGATCACGGCCGGGAGGTGGGGCACAGTTTCGCTAACACTGCCAGGAGGGAAGCGTGAAAAACGAACTCGATCCGACCCACCTACTACGCGCCTTTGAGATAGTGACAGAGTATGGTGAAGAAATTGAAGATGGACACCGCCTAGATGGCATCGACGCTTTCTCAGATTATGACGGCTATACCATTTATTTAGCGGGCAATGGCGTACAGTTACGTGTGGGGTTCCACAATACCTATGATCTCGACTATGAGCACGAAAACCTAAAAGAGCAGTTCCTGAAAAAGGTGGATGCTTTGGTCAAAAACTACAAAAAATGACTACGATATCAACTCGTTAGGTCCGTGGTAGACGCCCCAATATAGCTGGGGCGTTTTTGTTAGAGGCGGGAACACGATGACGGATCAATCTACCATGGATGGGTGGCGCACGGGCGGCTCGCAGGCTCACTACAAAGCGCTGGTTGACAGTGCGGCCGCCGCCATTTTAGTCATTGATGACCAAGGTATTATCCTTGATGCTAATCCTTTCACGCACACGCTACTTGGCTACGAGCAACAGCAGCTTATCGGTCAGGATGTGGCGTGTTTAATGCCTCCCGAGCATCGAGGCAAGCACGGCCAATACGTAGAAAACTACCTTGCAACCGGTCAGCCTAATGTTATTGGCACAGGGCGGCGTGTGAGCGCGCGGCACCGTGATGGGCGCCTGATCCCCATCCATTTGGCGGTGAGCGAAGTGTGGATCGATGAACGACGAGAGTTTATCGGCATTATGTCGGATTTAAGCGCACTCACGCATGCCCAAGCCACTGTTCAGCACGAGCGAAATCGGCTAAAAACCATCATCGATGCCATCGGTAATCCGGTATTTGTTAGAGAATTAGGTGGCCAATATGCGTTGGCAAACCGAGCCTGTTTACAAGCGGTGGCAGCGGACCATGTGAGCCAACTGGCCGACGCATTTGGTCGCGCGCTCCCTGACGGCATGCGCGATACCCTCAATGCACTCGATCACCAATTAACGGTCGACGGTGAGCCTGTACATATTGATGTGACTTTGCGTGACGGCCGGACGTTTAAGTTGGCGAAAACACTGATCCACCATCTTGCCGGTGAGCCTTACGCGATTGTAACGGTGGCGTACGATGCCACACCGCTATTGCAAGCGATGCAAGAGGCCGAGCGCGCCAACCAAGCAAAAAGTGACTTCCTATCTGCTATGAGTCACGAGCTACGTACGCCTTTAAACAGTGTGTTGGGGTACGCGCAACTACTACTCAAATCTCCCACTCAGATGCTGGCCGATCATCAGCGCCAGTACGTTGATCATATCCACCAAAGTGGGCGCCATTTGCTGGCACTGATCAATGACGTGCTCGATCTGGCCAAAATAGAGGCCGGACAAACAGTGCTTCATCTCACCTGGTACCCTGTTAGCGCATTGATCAATGATGCCATTCAAACCTTATCGCCGCTGGCAGAGCGACAGAACGTTAGCTTGCAAAATTGTTTGCCTACGGAGCAAGAGGGTGAGCTTTATGTGGATCCAACGCGGTTTAAGCAAATCTTAATTAACTTACTCAGCAATGCAGTGAAATATAACCATCCACAAGGCAGGGTTTGGGTGGATGCGCACACGCATCACGATAGTCTGACCATGACGGTGAATGATACAGGCATTGGCATTGCCGACGACCAGCTCGACGGCCTTTTCGAGTCCTTTAACCGTTTAGTGGCAGAAGACTCATTGATAGAAGGCGCGGGGGTTGGGCTGGCCGTCACCTATCAACTGGTGACTCAGATGCAAGGAGAGATCAGGGTCGCGAGTCAACAGGGCAAGGGCAGTGCCTTCTCGGTGACCTTCCCTTATCGCACTAAGCCACACTCCTCTGAGCCCCTGGTTGCAGAAGCCTCTGACGCGAATATACGCCTCACTCAGCCACACCGTGTGCTTTATATTGACCAAGGCAGTCACCAGCAACGGCTGGTCTCTGATTGCTTTGAGGACTGGCCGCTGTTGACCTTGCACCATGCGCACGATTTTTCGTTGGCTGAAGCGATGACACATACCCTCGCCCCATCACTTTTTATCATCCATGGTAATGACTTAGCGCGAATGCCCGCACACTGGACGAGCCTGGTGGAGCATAAACCGCTGATCATCCTTGGGGCGGAAGGGCAAGCCCATTGCAGCGCCGCCACACCACACCTACGACTACAGCAGCCCGTATCGTCAACTGCGCTCGCCGCGGCTATTCAATCGTTATTAGAGGACAGGGAATGATAAAGTCACCATCACAAGCGACCATTTTGATCATTGACGATCGCGCGGAAAACATTGACTTACTCACCGCGATGCTTGACCAAGCGGGGTACGTGCATCTGATTGGGCTAACGGACCCCTGTGCTGTGCACGACCACTTGTCGCCGGTGCCCGATCTTATCTTGCTTGATATGCGCATGCCACGGCGCTCGGGACTCATGGTGCTGGATGATCTGAACCAAGCATTGGGAGACCATTGTCCACCCGTCATGGTGCTCACTGCGGATAATGATGTGGGGTTACGTAATCAAGCGCTATGCCGAGGGGCGATAGATTATATCAGCAAGCCGTTTGATTATGACGAAGTGCTTCAGCGTATTCACAACCTACTGCAGTTACAGCTTAAAACATTGAAAGAGCGTGACCAAGCTGCGCGTTTGCAAATGTTGGTGAACAAACAAACCGCCACGTTACGCGCTCTTTCTCTTACCCACCCATTGACAGGTCTCCCCAATCGCCGAGCCTTATTGGATGCAGCGGAGCGACAATTGATGCGAGGGCCGGTGACGGTGTTGATGATTGCGCTTGATGGGATGGAAGCGGTGACGCAGCATCAAGGGCATTTAATGACCGAAGCCCTGTATAAGCACATTGCTGAGCTGCTGGCGAACAGTGCGGTGGCGCGATCGCATCGAGTGGGGGTTTGGGACAGCTCGAGATTGGTGATGCTGATAGAGGGAGACGGTAAAGAGGCGGCGAAAAAAGCAGCGAGGATTCACCGACTCATCAGTGGTCATCATACCCTCGAAGGGCGACTGATGTTCTTGCATTGCCATATAGGGATCAGCCGTGCTGACTCGGAAAGCGCCGATGTGCCGCAGTTGTTTCGCCAAGCGATCCTGGCTATTCCGACCGATGATCAGGCTGTCGGTGAGTATCAGCCCGAGCTAGACAGTAAAGCGCAGCGAGAGCACTTGATCCGTACTGAGCTTGGCTCGGCCTTGCAAAGCAATCATCTCTCCTTGGTCTATCAACCTAAATGGCGGCTTGATGGGGGCCTGCTGGTGGGCGCAGAAGCACTACTGCGCTGGCAGCATCCAGCCCTAGGGGCGATAAGTCCCGCCGAATTTATTCCCATTGCCGAGCGCAGCGCCGATATGATGCAACTTGGCGATAAAGTACTGGCGATGGCACTGGAGGCGGTGGCGCAATGGCGCGTAAAGGGCCTGACTGATGAGCACTTTCATCTGTCAATCAATGTCTCTGCCCAGCAACTCCGGCATGGTTTTGCCGAGAGTGTGCTGGCTCGCTGCCATGCGACAAACACGCCGCCGGCGATTATTCAATTGGAAGTCACGGAATCGGCACTGATTCAGCAAATCTCGGTGGCATTGCGCGAGCTACAACAGCTGCGGGATGCCGGGATGCATATCGCGTTGGATGACTTTGGCACTGGTTACAGCTCGTTAAGTTACCTTAAGCAACTGCCAGTAGACTGGGTTAAACTCGACCGCAGTTTTATTCAAGATTTGGCCACCAACGCCAGTGACAAACACTTGGTGGGTAGCGTGATTGAGTTAGCCCATGGCTTTGGTCATGGCGTGGTTGCCGAAGGGGTGGAAGAAGTCAGCCAGCAGCAGGTGCTACAGACAATTGGCTGCGACCAAGTGCAGGGGTTTTTATATGCGCGGCCGCTTATCCAAGATGGATTCGAACAACTGCTTAAAACCGCCCAACAAGGCAATACGACCATTAACCATTACGAGAATGTGTAAACGCGCCATCAGAAACATCAGACTTGCGCTTTATCATTAAGGTTTATATTCTGACCGTGTTAGTCGGGGAGCAAGTGATTGCTGAGACTGCGAAAGCAGGACCCGTAGAACCTGATCCAGTTAGCACTGGCGGAGGGAACTGACACGTTCAGCACACGAAGTGGCGCATTCTGGCTCGCTTTGTCTCCTTCCGCCCCTGATGATTAAGGGGCCATTATGAACCTATCTCCACCTGTTATTCTTACCATCGCCGGCTCAGACAGCGGTGGCGGTGCTGGCATTCAAGCCGATATCAAAGCGATTTCAGCCACCGGCGGTTATGCGTGCTCGGTGATCACCGCGTTAACCGCGCAAAACACCTGTGGCGTTGAGGCCGTCTCGGCGGTTGATCCTGGTTTTGTCCGTGCCCAGTTAGAGGCCGTTTTGTATGATATGCCGGTGCGTGCAGTGAAAATTGGTATGCTCGCCAACCAAGCGGTTATTCGCGAAGTGGCCGCCGTGCTGGCGCGATCGCCTCACTTACCGGTGATTTTAGATCCCGTGATGGTAGCCACCAGCGGCGATCCTTTGTTGGATGAACACGCCATGACAGCGCTGATTGAAGCGCTGATCCCGCGAGCAACCGTGCTCACCCCCAACCTGCCTGAGGCGGCGCGATTAACCGGTCAGCCTGTCCCCACCTCCATTGAGCAAATGCATGCGTTAGTTCCAGCCCTACGTCGGCTAGGCTGTCCTTATGTGATGCTCAAAGGCGGGCATTTACATCACGCCCCTGAAAGCGTGGATGTGTGGATTAGTCAAGATACCTGTCAAACCCTGAGCGCCCGTCGGGTTGAAACCGTTAATACACACGGCACAGGCTGTTCACTGTCTGCGGCGATGGCCTCTTATTACGCGCAGGGAATGACGCCCATTGAAGCCGGGCGGGCGGCTAAGCAGTATTTGACAGAGGCTTTAGCGCATAGTCAGCAGTTAAAGGTGGGAAGAGGCGCGGGGCCTGTGCATCATTTTTACGCCTACCCAGTCGAAGCGTGTCATTCTGATGCACAAGAAACCTCGGTGGTCGAATAGACCGTTTTTTCGCGAATAGGGCACGTAAAGCCAGTCCGCCGCCTCCATCTTGGCGGCGGCGGACTGCTCCGGAAGGGTTAATAGCCAGTGTCGCGTGTGATAAATGGTGCCCGAATCACGCCGCCGACCAATGCGGTAAACGTTCAGCGGCAATATAGAAAAGCCTATCGCCGGGGGCGACTTCGGTTTGCAAGCTGGGGTTAAGGGTAATGCCTTCACCTTTGTCGATACCAATTAAGGTTGTATCGTATTCATGCTTTAACTGATTGAACAAGGTACCCACATCCGTCTTGCTCGCGTTAGTCGGGTAGCGCGCACAATACTGTGTCATCCCTTGTGCGGTACTCAACAACTCGTGATGCAACTGGCTGGAACCCGGATCAACAGCGGCTTTCGCCAGCATTTCTACGGAAACAGACGGTACACATTCTGCGTGTGGATAGTGTTGTTTGAGTATTTGGCTCAGCGCGTCGTCTTGAAAGTAGGCGAGCAGATGCGCTGACGGATTTTTATGCGCGCAGAACAGGGCCGCAGATAGGGTAATATCGTCTTCTGGGTTGTCGATAATAATGCTCGAAGCACTATCAATCCCCGCACGCGCAATTCCCTCTGCATCGGTAAAGCTGGTGACGCGCACAAATTCCACCTCGCCGGGGAGCGGATTTTCCATTTCGGGACGTACGCAAAGCACAATTGGACGATCGCCATGCACACCGCTTTGTAGTAGACGAATGAGCTGAATGGTGCGTTGACCATTCCAGCCCAACACCAGAATATGATTTTTCACAGTAAGACTCCGTTTTCCTTGTAATCCACGTCGCCAATAATCCACTAAGGCACTGGTCACATGCCCAATCACAACGGCGAACAGCCCTAGCCCACCGGGAATAATCCAAAAGGCGGTAATCCACTGTCCTGCTTCTGTTGCGGGCGAATAATCGCCATAGCCGACAGTGGACGCGGTGACCATCAAGTAATAGACATAGCGGCCGAGTGACTGGGTCATCTCTGTTTCACCGGCGCCGTGTAAAAGTAGCCAGCCAATCCCGCCATAGGCGAGTACCACCAACCCCAAAATACGCCCGTTTAAATGCGCGAAGTGGCTGATAATCCAACGTTTAAAAAGCAACCAAAAGGTCATAGCGTTTCGCTCATTTGCTGCAGAAGGGTCAGTATGGCGGGAATTTTTATAGGTTTACAGTGTAAATCAAACGATTGGCGCAAAATGGATCACATTTCGCTTGGCTCATCATACATCGCCAATATTAAGCGTTAAAATATTATAAAAAGCTTAATTACTTAATTGGGAGTCAGCGTGTTTATATCTCGTCGTCAACTTGAACAAGAGCAGCAAAAACAAGTCGCTTTGCAGCAAAAAATCGAGCAGATTAACCATACCATCGACGCGCTGAATGCAGAGAAAGAGGCATTGCAGGAAGAGTTAGCCACCGTAGAGAAAAAACGCCAAACGGGAAAAGCCATCGACGCCAACTTGTGCCACTTCGGTGACTCAATCAATGCGACGCAATCGTCTCTGGCCACCTTGGCAGACACCATCAACGGTGAAAAAGAACGGGTAACGGACGTGAGCCATCAGGCGGCGTCGTGTGCCGAGCAAGTCAATGATCTTGCGCGTCACGTGCAGTCCTTATCCGCGCAATGTCAGCAATCGTCAGAAGCAATTCGTGCGCTCGACCAGCATGCCCAAGAGGTGAGCGGTATTGTGAAGTTGATTCGCGATGTCGCCGATCAAACTAACCTCTTAGCCTTAAACGCAGCGATTGAAGCGGCACGCGCCGGTGAGCAAGGTCGAGGGTTTGCGGTGGTCGCCGATGAAGTGCGTAGCTTATCGGAACGCACAGCCAGCGCTACGCAAGATATCACCCAGCTGGTCGAGAAGATTCGCGCTGGGAGTGGGCATGCTTGCACACTCACCGATCAGCTTGCCAGTGACGCGATTGAATATAGCGAGCAAGGCCAACAGGTGGCCGATGCGATGGCCACGCAGAGTGAGCAAGCACAGCATAGCCGTACCACTATTAAAGCCTCTGCGCTGCGTGCTTTTTGTGAACTGGCGAAACTTGACCATATTAGCTTTAAATTTGCGATATACCGCGTCGTGCTGGGTGAAGACAGCATGACCGCGGACGATATCACCGATCACACCCAATGCCGCCTCGGCCAATGGTATGAACAGGGTGAAGGCCAGCAGTATTTCGCGCAGTTGCAAACGTTTAAAGCCATTGCCGCGCCTCACGAGCAAGTGCATACCCACGCGAAAGCAGCGGTGGCAGCGTTTCATGCTCAGCAACCCGAGCAAATGGTCACTGCATTAAAAGAGATGGAAAGCGCCAGTATGACGGTGATTGATAAGCTTGAACATCTCGCGATTGAGGGCAGTGAAGAGGTAGCGTAACAACGGGGTGTTAAATCGATGAGCACATGGTAACCTCAAACTAAACCAAGGATAAATGGCCGAAGGAGGCTGAAGTTACCATGACATCGATAGCGTTACTCGATGGCGGCCTAGGACAAGAAATTTATCAACGTGGGCCGGATGTGAGCTCGAAGCTTTGGTCGGTCGCGGTGATGTTAAAACATGCCAATATTGTTAAAGACGTGCACAAAGACTTTATTCGTGCCGGTGCGAAAACGCATACCCTGAATACCTACCCAGCGACCCCCACGCGTCTGGCCAAAGCGGGATTGAGCGACAAAATAGACATTATTTACCAAAAAGCCTTCGAAGCGCTGCAGCAAGCGGTGGATGAGACAAGCGCCGATATCGATATTGCCGGCTGTTTGCCGCCGCTGGTGGGCAGTTATCTCGGTCAGCCGCAACGCAGCTTTGAAGACATGAAAGCGGAATTTTCGCACATCGCCCGCTTGCAACCTCACGTGGATGTGTTTTTAATCGAAACCATGACCAACACCCTTGAAGCGCGTGCAGCGTGCGCCGCCGCCCGTGAGCAAGGTAAACCGTTTGGGGTTGCGTTTCGGTTAGAGCCTAATGGCGCACTCCGCTCTGGCGAGTCGCTAGAACAAGCCATGCACGCGGTCACTGAATATGCACCGACAGCGGTGATGCTCAATTGCTGCGACCCAGAAGTGCTTACCACGGCGATGCCAAAGATGGCGACTCAGGCCGACATTGTGGGCGGCTATGCCAACGCGTTTAAATCGGTAGAAGACATGGCCAAAGGCAGCAAAGCCGATGCCCTGCAAGCGCGGGAAGATCTCTCCCCCTTAGTCCACACCGAACGCGTGCAACAATGGATTGCCGACGGTGCCCTGGTGGTCGGTGGCTGCTGCGAAATCACCCCCGCCCATATCCAACACCTCGCGCACACCCTTGAGCAATCCCACGAGATCATCAAGTTCTCGCAGTTAGCGGATTAGGGGTTACCGACAGTCCGCTCACTTGTTCCCGCGCAGGAGCGTGGGAACGAGTAACCTCTGGGGGAAAGTACAATCGCAGAGTGACCTCCACGCATTGGTCTAATCTTGCAAAAATGTGTTAATGCGATTGACCCACGGATAAGGACTTTCAAGTTGAACGGCGTGACCGCTCGGTATTTCATCGTACTCACTGTTAGGTATTGCTGATTGTACCTCTTGGGCTCGGTAAGGCGGCACCAAGGTGTCAAAAGCCATGGCTAATACGAGCGTTGGGGCTTGAATCTTCGATAAATGCTGGCGGATGTCTAGGTCTTTGCCGAGTGCGATTCTTCGGTAAGTATCAGTCAATCCTTTTGTGGCGCATATACGCGCTATCAGTTCTGGATCCATATTAGCCAGAAATGTTGGACTCAATACATGGCTCAGTCCGAACGCAGTTGCTTGTTGAGGCGCGGTTTCCTCGAGTGTTTGCCAGGTATTAAACACCAGTTGATGGCGCGGGTCATCACCATGGCACCAAGGTGCACTTAACACTAATCGGTTAATAAAATCAGGGTGCTGCGCGGCAACGTAAGCGGCGACGGTAGCCCCGAGTGAGTGGCCAACGAGATCAACCTTCTTACGACCTCTTTCTTTAATGATGGCGATCACCTGATCGGCGAGAAAGGATACTGTCAGATCATGCTCGGGTAAGCTGGAGTCTCCACACCCCGCATAATTGGGAACGATGATTTCACGATGGTCAAATGCATCGAGAAGTGCGCYGTAACTCGCTAATCCATCACTATTGGTACCATGCAACAGGATAAGCGGATAGTCGGATTGATTAGGCTGATAAATATGATAGCTACAATGAGAATGGTTGGTCGATACGAAGACTTTATTCATGGCTGTTCAGATTGCATATCCAATGGGCCATAGAGCGTGCCACAGCAACGTCAATAAAATTGCGATAACTCTCTAAAATTATTATTTTTTCATTATCAGGTGTGATTGAGTAAAGCTAATTGGCGAATAGTGAATTATTTCCACATCGGCGCAGACCATCGTGATGAAATGCACTATCCCGCTTTATAGCACTGTCAGCTTATCGTGACTTGATATGAGTAATATTCCCGCACCTCTGGACCTGCTAGGCTAGATTTTTGTCGCTAAACTCGGTACATTGCACGCAAATAGAAACTATTCTCACTTTTATTTGTGGCAAAGCCATACCATCAAAGCATGTTTGCAGATATCACCATGATAAAATTGTCTTCATTTCGGCTCGCGCTCGGCGTTGCGTCCTGTTTGGCGCTGACCCCAGCAGTGAGTGCGGATCAACTCGAAAAGGCGCAAGCGATTGAGGGGAACACTACCCAAGAGGCCGCGCAGTCACAGTCACGGATTAATCGTCATTCTGATAGCAGCTTGGCCATGCGCCAAGAAATTGAGCAGCTACAAGCGCAGATCAGTAACCTGGAAATCTATCGCGATCACTTGCAAAATTTGGTGGTCAATCAGGATAAAGAGGCGACCAGCCTGCGGAATCAAATCGACGAGATTAAAGACACTCGCCAAGGCATCGTGCCTTTAATGTATCGCATGTTGGGTGGGCTCGAGCAGTGGCTTGCCGAGGATATTCCTCTCAAAGCCGATCAACGCCAAGCCCGTTTACAAAAACTGAAAGCCATGATGACCCGTGCTGATGTGGCGGACTCGGAGAAATTCCGTCGTATTCTCGAGGCATACCAGATTGAGCGAGACTATGGCAGCAAGCTTGATGCCTATCAAGATACCGTTGTGCTCGATGGTCGAGATCACCAGGTCGATGTCCTCCATCTTGGCCGTATGTCGCTGGTGGCGCGTAGCTTAGATGGTAAGCAGTATTGGCTGTGGAGTGCCCGCGATGATCAGTGGGTCGCATTGGATGCGAGTGTCGCGGAAGCGGTGGATAAGGCCTTTGCGGTGGCGCAAAAGCAAATGGCACCGTCATTGTTATCTCTGCCATTGAGTGCCAACCAAGGGGTGAAATCATGAGCTGGAAAACCCTGATTGTCGCAACCTGTTTTGTCGCCGTTGCGCCTTTTACCCACGCTGATGATCTTGTTGGTCAAACCCAACAGGCGCATCAACAGGCGAGTGAGCATAACCAAGCGCGAGAAGCACAATTCGCGATGACCGAGCGTGAGCTACGTGAGAAGCTCAATCAGCTCAAAGCCACGCGCAACGCGTTAGAGGCGGAAACCGAGAAGCTCAGTGACACCTTCAGCGATAACGAGCAACAACTGGCGTCGTTAGAAGATAAACTGCGTTTGGAGTCGGGCAGTTTGGGTGAGCTGTTTGGTGTGGTGCGCCAGGCAAGTAAAACCATTCAGACCGACGGGGCGTCGAGCTATGTGGCGATCACTCAACCTGCGTTTAATCAAACGGTGGCGGATATTGTTGCCGCCGATACTTTACCCTCGCTCAAGCAGCTTAATCGCCTGTGGCAGGGCATGCTCACGCAAATGCAAACCAGTGGCGAGCTGCAAGCCCTTTCTCTACCTGTGGTGAATGCGCAAGGTGTGTCGGCGGAACAGTCGGTGGTGCGAGTGGGTAACCTAGGCTTGGTGAATGAGCAAGGGTATTTAAACTGGCAATCGGCGCGACAAGTGGCCGTTCCCTACCGCGCCCAACCGGATGACACGTTAACATCCGCAAAGCTTGAACAAGCCATCGGCAACGTGGGTGAGACCGTGCTTGTCGATCCATCACGGGGCTTTTTACTCGGACAGCTTGAAAATGCGCCAAGCTTGAGTGACCGCTTTGCGCAGGGTGGCTTCGTCGCCAAAGTGATCGCGGCCTTATTGACTGTCGGCTTGTTAATTGCTCTTTATCGCGGTGCTGTCTTGCTCTCGATTCACGCCAAAATGCATCGCCAGCTTAAACATCCTGAGTCGCCAGAGGATAATCCGCTTGGCCGTGTGCTAAAGGTCTATCATGATGCACCAAAGCGTGATGTGGAATCACTGGAGCTGCGTTTATTGGAAGCGGTGGTGGATGAGCAACAAGGCTGCGAAAAAGGCCTCTCGATGCTAAAACTGCTTGCCGCGTTAGCACCGATGCTCGGCTTGCTGGGGACGGTGACCGGGATGATAGAAACCTTCCAAGTGATCACCCAGTTTGGCAATGGCGACCCGAAAGTGATGGCAGATGGCATCTCGATGGCGTTGGTGACCACAGTGCTTGGCTTGATTGCGGCCATTCCGTTACTGTTAGCGCATAACATCCTCAGTGGGCAAGCTGATCACATTCGCGGCATGCTGGAAAAGCAAAGCATTAGTTTGGTGGCTGAACAAGCTGAAAACAGTGATCAGCGAGCGGAAACCGGACAAGCGGCATGATAGACGTCGAGTTATTCTCACTGCTTGGCCAGCAAGATATTTGGAGCACCTTGCGTCATTTTATGGCGCAAGGTGGGCCCGTGCTTTGGTGGCTCGGTGTGGTGGTATTGGTGTGCTGGGTGTTGGTGATTGAACGCCTGCTATACCTGTATTCACGGTTCCCCGCACAACGTCGTGCGTGGATTGCGGCGTGGCAAGCGCGTACCGATCACCATTCTTGGCATGCACGCGCCATTCGCCAAGGCTGGTTGTTTCAAGCCCAACAGGATCTCGGCCGTTATCTTGGCTTTATTAAAGCCCTGGTGGCGATTTGTCCGATGTTGGGGCTGTTAGGCACGGTCACGGGGATGATTTCTGTGTTTGATGTCATGGCCAGTCAAGGCACCAGTGAGCCCCGCTTAATGGCCTCAGGTATTTCAATGGCCACCTTACCCACCATGGCAGGTATGGTAGCTGCCTTGGCCGGTATGTTTGCCCATGCCCGTTTAGTTAAAGCCTGTCAGCGCCGTGAAATCGCGCTGGAGCAGGCGCTTCGGAGTCAGTAATGCGATTGATTCGAGCCCAAAAACAGCGCGAAGAAGCGCAGGTTGATTTAACCTCCATGTTGGACATTGTGTTCATCATGCTGATCTTTTTTATCGTCACCAGCTCGTTTGTGCGCGAGTCTGGCGTGGAAGTAAACCGTCCGGAAGCCAGCCACTCAACCAGCCAAAAAGAGGCGGGTATTTTTGTCGCGGTCACCGCCTCGAATGAGGTGTACATTGATAAGCGTCTTGTCGATGTGGAACGTGTGGAAGCGACCCTTGAACACCTGTTGCTCGATAAGCCTGACGCTTCGCTGGTGATTCAAGCCGATGAGCTGGCCTACAATGGCACCGTGGTTGAAGTCATGGACGCGGCGAAAGGTGCCGGCATTGGTAGCATTGCGTTGGCCACGGAGTCGCCGTAATGAAGCGATGGCTAATCTCATTGCCGGCGGCGTTGGTCTTTACGCTTGGCCTGTTTATGTTGATGGCGTTGATGGTCGGACAGTCGTCTCAGCGTCCTCAGGAGACGCCTTCCTCGGTAAGCATTGATATTTTCATGCAAGAGCCGGATACCGAGGTACAACGCCGCCAACGCAGTGTGCCGGAGCGCCCGACACCGCCTGAGGTGCCCGATCCACCGACGCCGGTCACGCAAACGCAGACACAATCCAGCGCGGCGCCACAGCCGGATATGCCTAACTTGAATGTGCAAAGCAATATTCAAGGGGTGATGGTGCAAGCCCCGTCGCTAGGCGATTTAAGTGTCAGCACCGGGCCGAACAATCAGCAGGCGATGCCGCTATTTCGGGTCGAGCCCAACTATCCACCACGTGCCATGCGCCGTGGCCTAGAGGGATTTGTGGTGGTGAGCTTTACCATTAGCCCCTCGGGACGTCCACAAGATTTGACGGTGGTCGATGCGAACCCGCCACGTGTTTTTGAGCGAGAGGCGTTACGCGCGCTTCGAAAATGGAAATATGAGCCGAAAGTGGTTAACGGAGAAGCCGTGGCCCAACCCGGTCAACAGGTGAAACTGGAGTTTAACTTACGCTAATGTTTAAACGACTCATTGTTACCTTAGTATTGTTCACT
The DNA here is from genome assembly GCF_001995955.1 of Salinivibrio sp. PR6. Classification (NCBI taxonomy): domain Bacteria; kingdom Pseudomonadati; phylum Pseudomonadota; class Gammaproteobacteria; order Vibrionales; family Vibrionaceae; genus Salinivibrio; species Salinivibrio sp. PR6. The sequence goes on from NZ_MUFA01000003.1 coordinate 58,156, forward strand.
GCGCTGCCAGTCGCCGCGCAGCTGTCACCCTCGGTGGCTCGCTCGATTGAAAAAGCACAAACGTTAGAGCAAGACGCCAAACTGGGGGAGGCGATTGCCGTGCTCGAAGCGCTGTCTGCTGAACGCGCCTACGATAAAGCGTTTGTCGATCGCGCGTTGGGGGTGTTCTATTGGCAATATGGTAATAACGACAAGGCGATCGTCCATATTCAACGTGCGGTTGACAGTGAACAGTTGCAAGATGCGCAAGCCTGGCAAACCAAGCGTATGCTCGCTGATTTATTGTTGATTGATGGTCAATATGCCGCTGCACTTCAATACTACTATCCGCTGGCGCGTTCGGTTCCCAAAGAGAAATCGGATCAAGCGGAAGATGTATGGCTGCGGATTATGCAGGCGCACTATCAGCGTGAACAATGGAGCCAGGTATTAAACGCCTATCCGGCGTATCAGGGCGTAGTAAAAAATAGCGCCAGCGTGTCAGCGCTGTCATTGAAGTTGGGAGCGCAGCTACAACTTGAACAATGGCGCGGGGCGACACCGACGCTTAAAGCATTGTTGAAGCTCGAGCCTGACAATAAGCAATGGTGGCGCCAATTGGCGGCCAACTATGTGCGCTTGGAGCAGCCAAAAGAGGCGATCAGCACCTATTTGCTCGCCAAGCGAAAAGGGATAGCGCTTGAACCGAGTGAGCAGCGCACGGTGGCGCAGTTGTATGCCAATGTCGGCGTCCCGGAGCGGGCGGCGAAGTGGCTCAAACGCTTGCCTGAGAACGAGCAAGATGCGCAAACGCTCGCGCAGCAAGCAAGCTTATGGCAGCAAGCGCGAGAATGGTCTCAAGCGGTTTCAGCTTGGCGTTTAGCCGCACAAAAAGACCGTCAGTACCATTGGCAATTGGCGTTAATGCAAATTCAGCAAGGCGACTATCAGCAAGCACTTACTTCGCTTGATAAGGCGGGTAAAGGGGCATCTGCTAAAGAGATAGCGCTGACAAAAGTGCGCGCCTACTACAAACTGAAGCAGTTTGACCAGGCCCTTGAGCAAGCACGCATTGCTAAAAAGATTGCCCCTGATGAGGCGGTAGAGAGCTGGTTAACGTTTTTGAAAAAGCGTCAGACAATGCAGCGAGGCTGATTAAGTCACACTTAGCGAGTGACCCTTGGTCGGTTACTCTGATAAAAAGCCCCAGCTTGGTGCAACACCAGATAGCCGGGGCTTTTTTGTGAAAACGTGTTGCGTCTATCGTTTGCCATCCGCTGTGTTGATCACGTTCGCCAAACTATAGGCACAAAAAAAGGGCGCCTGAGCGCCCTCTATCAATCAGATCTGGCTTCTTATGCGACGGTAACGTCAGATGCCTGTGGGCCTTTTTGGCCTTGCTCAACGGTGAAGTTCACACGCTGGCCTTCAGTTAGGGTTTTGAAACCTTCGCCAACGATCGCACGGAAGTGTACAAACACGTCTTTTTCGCCGTTGTCACGAGTGATGAAACCGAAACCTTTCTCTTCGTTAAACCACTTTACGATACCAGTTGCTTGATTAGACATAATCATTCTCTCTTAAATTACAAAAAATAGGATAGCTTTGAACGGAGTCGATGAAATGTCTAAAAGCGAAAGCGGGTAACGTTAGAAACTCTATAATATTGATAATAGCGTAGCTTATGTTGACTTTTACTTGATGTATCATTGATGCTCCATGTTCCAGAGCTGTGACCACCATACAGCATTCCACTCACATGTAAAGCACTTATACTTTTTTTTGAAAATTTGTAAGCCCGTACTGTGTTGAGTGTATTAGTGCTCTCTTTGCGTTACGGCGTGAGTATCGTTGTACAGGGTGATCTCCCGTGGCCAAGTTGCCTTGAACTCATCCGCTTGCTGCTTTATCCAGCAACAAAATTGGTCGACTTTATCGCGTTTAAAGTAGCCAGCAGGGGCGCACAAGAAGTAACCATTGGTAGGTTTTACCGCTGCTCCACCGATACGCACTAGGGTGCCGTCAGCTATATATCGCTGCACCAAACTATGACGAGCCAGCACTATCCCTTGCAACGATAATGCGCCTTCAATGGCATAGTTAGAGCCGTTGTAAGTGATGGTTGAGGAGCCCCCTGCGATGCCGACGGTATTGAGCCACCGGGTCCAGTCCATATCACGCCACATATCACTGATTAAATGACCCTTGGGTAAGTCTTCGAGGGTATAAATGCCTTCTTGCTGCTGATAGAGAGGGTGGCAAACAGGGTAGAGGATATCGCCCATCAGCCATTCACTGTGCAAGCCGTCGTAGTGGCCGCCACCATACCGGATACATAGATCAATCGAGGATTGTTCGAAGGTATTCAACGTGGTGGTGGATTCCAGCATGATCGATAAATCTGGGTAAGACGCTCTGAATTTTGCAAGCCGTGGGACCAGCCAGTTTTGGGAGAATGATGGGACGGTTGACAGTGACAACTGATGAGGGGCCGGATCATTATTGAGCAGCCACACACCGTTGAGAATACTTCTAAAGCCTTGTTGGGCATGTGAAAAAAGAATCTCGCCTTCCGGTGTTAGCGTCACTTTGCGATGCTGACGATAAAAGAGAGGGGTATCGAGCCACTCCTCGAGTAGCCTTATCTGTTGGCTGATGGCGGCCGCCGTAACAAACAACTCATTGGCAGCGGCTTTAAAGCTGCCTAGGTGAGCAGCTTGGTAAAAGTAATATAAACCTTGGAGCGGCGGCATGCGTGTAGTGCTGGCGTTTGACATAAGCTCACCTTAACTGAATGTCAGTGTTTATCGTTTGAGCATAATCGTTGGTTGAACAAAAATAAACCATAAGAATTGTTCAAAAAGGCGATATACCATGATGACGATGTATGACCCAGTATTCCCGACCATAAAACAAGTTGTCACTTCAGTTAAGAAAGCATTAACTGTGTGGCGTGCAAGACGCGCAAAAGTCAAGCGAGCGGTGCATGTCTCAGCGCTTCCTCAGCACCTACGTGACGACCTCGATTTAGAGGTGCCTCACAGAGCGCGGCCTAACGCGAGTGACTATTTGTTTCGCCGATGATCTGACCGATTGAGGGAAGGTTTAACCTCTTCCCCAATCTTTTAACAGTTGGGTTACTCCCATTTTCGGGTGATTCAACACGTTGTCATCTTGGGTGACTTCACCGACCACATCATTGGGGTTATAGAGCGAGCAGGTTTTCATTGATAGGCAGCCACAGCCAATGCAGCCACTTAAATTGGCCTGTAACTGCTGTAAGCGCGCGATTTGCTCATTAAGGGTGGCATCCCAGCGCTGTGCCATATCACGCCATTGCTCTTTGGTGGGAGCGCGGTGAGAGGGCAGTTCACTTAATGCTTCGCCTATCTCTTCAAGTGAGAGCCCCACATGTTGTGCAGCCTTAATCACCGCAAGACGACGCAGAACAGCGCGGTCGTAACGGCGTTGATTGCCCGCATTACGCCAACTGGTGATCAAGCCTTTTTGCTCGTAAAAGTGTAGGGTGGAGACCTTTACCCCCGCGCGTTTTGCCACTTGCCCAACGCTCATTTCCATCTTTTTTCACCTTTTTCTGCCACTCCTTGTTTACCTCAATATAACTTGAGGTTTCATCCTGACTAGCATCTTCACAACACAATGAGAGGGGAATCACGATGAAAGAAATGAAAGCGGGCGTTACCTCAATGTTATTGGCGATTATCCAAGGTATTCAAGGGCGAGTTGGTAAGAACCGTAAACCGAAAGCAGTGCCAATCGCATCGATGCCAGCCCACCTTCAAAATGACATAGGGGTGGATACTCTGGATGCTAATGTGCGTCCCTCGGAGAGTCGCTTTCTATAAGCGCGCTGCATCTGTCGCTGTTACAGCATGGGTTGCAGGATGCGAGAAGCGAGGGTAGAAAAAAGGCCAGTCATTGCTGACTGGCCTTCGCAGAATTAACGTGCCGTCGAGATGCGATTAAGCGAGCAACTCTTCAGCGGTGTTAACCACGTTTTCAACGGTAAAGCCGAACATCTTGAACAGCTCGTCAGCCGGTGCGGACTCACCGAAGGTGGTCATACCGACAACGCGGCCGTCTAGACCCACGTACTTGTACCAGTAGTCGGCGATACCCGCTTCAATGGCGATACGTGCTGTTACGTCTGATGGCAGCACGGACTCACGGTAGGCGGCGTCTTGCTTATCGAACAAGTCAGTGCTTGGCATAGAGACGACACGCACTTGCTTGCCGGCGTCGTTCAGTTTCGCAGCTGACTCCATCGCCAATTCGACTTCCGAGCCCGTCGCAATCAAGATCAGATCAGGCTTGCCTGCTGAGTCTTTGAGGATGTAGCCACCTTTGGCAATGTTAGCCAATTGTGCGTCATCACGCTCTTGCTGAGCCAGGCCTTGGCGAGAAAACACGAGGGCACTTGGGCCGTCTTTACGCTCAACCGCTGCTTTCCACGCGACCGCGGATTCAACTTGGTCACACGGGCGCCACATGCTCATATTCGGCGTTTGGCGCAACGTGGCCATTTGCTCAACCGGCTGGTGAGTTGGACCATCTTCACCCAGGCCAATCGAGTCGTGGGTATACACTTGAATATTCTGCACCTTCATCAGGGCAGCCATACGCATCGCGTTACGTGCGTACTCCATAAAGATCAGGAAGGTTGCACCGTAAGGCACAAAACCGCCGTGCAGGGCAATACCGTTGATAATGGCGGTCATACCAAATTCACGCACACCGTAGTGCAGGTAGTTACCGCTGGCATCGTCGGCACTGATCGCTTTCGAGCCTGACCACATGGTCAAGTTAGACGGTGCCAAGTCAGCAGAGCCACCGAGCAGTTCTGGCAGTAGCTTGCCGAACGCTTCTAACACGTTTTGTGATGCTTTACGTGATGCGATTTTGGCTGGGTTAGCTTGCAGATCGGCAATCAGCTTTTGCGTTTCGCTGTCCCAGTTGCTTGGCAGTTCGCCCTTCATGCGACGAGTAAACTCAGCGGCTAGCTCAGGGTATTGTGCTTGATAGGCGGCGAACTTCTCGTTCCATGCGGCTTCTTTGGCCGCACCGGCTTCTTTGGCATCCCACTGTGCGTAAATATCTTGTGGGATCTCAAATGGGCCATGCTCCCAACCGAGGAATTCACGCGCGGCTTGTACTTCATCATCACCCAGTGGTGCACCGTGGCAGTCGTGGCTGCCCGCTTTATTGGGTGAGCCGTAACCGATGGTGGTCTTGGTGCAGATCAATGTCGGCTTGCCGGTTTCCGCTTTTGCCGCGTCAATGGCCGCTTGAATAGCCGCCGAATCATGGCCATCTACTGCAGGAATTACGTGCCAGCCATAAGATTCAAAGCGTTTCGCGGTATCGTCAGAGAACCAACCTTCAACATGACCATCGATAGAAATGCCGTTGTCATCCCAGAAGGCGATCAGCTTGCCCAGGCCTAGGGTGCCGGCGAGTGAGCATGCTTCGTGTGAGATACCTTCCATCAAGCAGCCATCACCCAAGAATGCGTAGGTGTGGTGATCGACGATGTCGTGGCCGTCGCGGTTAAATTGCGCCGCGAGCGATTTCTCTGCCACTGCCATGCCCACTGCATTAGTGATGCCCTGGCCGAGTGGACCTGTGGTGGTTTCAATACCCGGTGCGTAACCATATTCAGGGTGGCCTGGGGTATTCGAGTGCAATTGACGGAACTGTTTGAGATCGTCAATCGATACGCCATACCCGGTCAGGTGCAGTAGCGAATAAATCAGCATAGAACCGTGGCCGTTTGACAGTACGAAACGGTCACGGTTGGCCCAATCTGGGTTTTGTGGGTTGTGGTTCATGTGGTCGCGCCACAAGACTTCGGCGATATCAGCCATGCCCATTGGGGCGCCTGGGTGACCAGATTTGGCTTTTTGAACACCGTCCATCGCAAGGGCGCGGATGGCGTTAGCTAGCATTTTGCGTTCCATGTGTTTACCTACAGGTTGAACAGGTGAAATAGGGTCAAACAGTATCATAAAAGCGGACTGAGCCGCTTTTATTGTGTTAAATCACGCTTTGTGTTGGATCACAATTGTTCGCGAATCATGTCTTCAAGCTTGCCTTGGTCTACCGCAAAATTGCGGATACCCTCAGCGAGCTTTTCAACGGCCATCGCGTCTTGGTTGTGCTCCCACAAGAATTCAGCATGTGTCATACGCGCTGGGCGCTGCTCGGTGGCCCCCACGTCTTTTAACTTAACTGGCACGTCACCGTCGGCGTCGCTAAGCTCTTGCAGCAATTGTGGGCTGATGGTGAGACGATCGCAGCCAGCAAGCTCTAGAATTTCGCCTGTGTTACGGAAGCTTGCGCCCATCACTACGGTGTCGTAGCCGTGAGCTTTGTAGTAGTTGTAGATGGTGGTGACAGATTTAACGCCTGGGTCTTCTGCCGCCTCGAAATCACGGCCTTCTTTGGCTTTGTACCAATCCATGATGCGGCCCACAAACGGAGAAATCAGGTAAGCGCCCGCTTCGGCACAGGCTCGTGCTTGTGCGAATGAGAATAAGAGCGTCAGGTTACAGTTGATCCCTTCTTTTTCCAGGATTTCTGCCGCACGGATACCTTCCCAAGTTGACGCCAGTTTGATCAGAATGCGCTCGTTGCTGATCCCAGCTTCGTTATACATGCTGATAAGCTTGCGCGCTTTGGCAACACTGGCTTCTGTGTCATACGACAAACGTGCGTCTACCTCGGTAGAGATACGGCCAGGGATCACATTGAGAATTTCTTTACCAATGTTGACGGCGAGACGGTCACAGGTATCGGCAACCTGTTGGTCTGCATCGCTGCTATGTGATTTTGCATAGGCAATGGCTTCCTCGATCAGCGGCGCATATTCTTTAATTTGCGCGGCTTTGAGGATCAGAGAAGGGTTAGTTGTGGCATCTTGCGGTTGGTATTTTTTAATCGCTTCGATGTCGCCTGTGTCAGCGACCACTGTGGTTAGGGCACGGAGTTGATCCAGTTTGTTGCTCATCTTCACTCACCTTCTTTACGTGGTAGGCCCAGACGCCGAATAACGTGCTAACGCTTGCTCTGAATATGAACAGATGCAACGCGTCTGAGCAAATGATGTGACGATCTTTGAGTTTTTTACGTCACTTGTCAATTGTATTGCGACATAAAGAGAGTTAAGTCTCACTCTTTCGTCACGAATTTACTCATCCTGTTGAAACGTGAACGCGGTTTCATCGGGAGCAGGCTCAGACATGTTGAGCAGCGCCATCGCACAGCTGGCACTGGTGGCCAACACATCAATCACGCCCGTGCGCAAAGCGCCAAGAATAGATAAGGCTTTGCGACTTTCACTGGCCATCGCGATAACGCTGGGAATACGCGCCAAATCAGGCATGGCTAGCCCAACCACTCGCCCTCGCATCAAATTATCGGTGGGTTGTCCGTCGAGACGGAAAAAATCAAAGCCACCGATGTCTCCGACAATACCATGGTTAACACGTGCTTCAACAAATTCGCGTGCGGTAAAGCAGCCCAATTTGACCATATGGCTATTTTCGTCCATGTCCCCAATGCCGACCAGGGCGAACTCTGCCTTTCTCGCCTGGTTCAAGGTTTCACTGATATTGGGATGAGAGACAAACACTTGCTGGATTGATTCATTATCGACGTAGGCCGGGGCATACAGGGTTTCACTGCTGCCGCCAAATTTTTTGGCGAGACGCCGGCAGATATGATCCGCGTTAAAGGCATCACCACTTCGGTGGGTACCGCCGATAGCACAGACAAAGCGCGCTTGGCGATGAGAGACGACTCCGGGGTGATCAGCCACCGCGGCGACGTTTTGGCCTTGTCCCACCGCGACCACCATGCCGTCGTTGAGGTTACCATCCAAGTAAGTGGAAACTAGGGTCGCGACTTGAGTGCGCTGCTCTTCGGGGGTGGGTTGATCGAGAGAAATTAATGCGCGTTTGAGATTAAATCGCGCCATGAGCCTTTGTTCTAACTGCGCGCTGTGCACCGGGTGAAACTTCACCGTGATTTCAACAATCCCTTCCTCACGTGCTTTTCGGAGCAGGCGGCTGACTTTGGGGCGACTTATTTTGTATTTGCGTGCGATCTCCTCTTGGGTCGCGCTTTGCTGGTAATACAGAATGGCGATTTCGGTAAGCAAATCAGTGTCTTCGTGAACGTTATCTAGGGACGTCGGCGTACTCATGTATTTTGGTCTCGCTCATCGATCGAATCAAACTCACCGCACACTGTACGGCTGACTGCAACGGTGATCAGTATAGCGAGCTGACGAGATTTGAACAAATGTTATGTTTAAAAACGATTGTTCATTGTTTTAGGTGCAACCACAAGTCGTGGAAATATCTGATTGATGGCACGGACAGGCTTTTTAAAGGCGTTATGTTTGAAAAAATAGCCATTACTATCTAGTTTTATTAAGTCCCTCCCAGGTCTCCGGACAGATTAATTTAAAAGATGTACACAGAAAGGGGAGTAAATCTTGGGCGGCAGACTCGTTTTTGGCTAAGGAGTGTATTTTTATGCACGCATTGCAGTCTCGGCAGCCCCTTATTTGGGTGACGACCTTGTTCATACTGGTGGTTATGTTCGCTGTCGGATTTTGGATGACGAGTTTGAGTCGCACCACAGCGCCCGAACTATCACTGGTGGATACGGACTATAGTTATTTCATTGACGAGACGAACGAGCTATCTCTTAACTATGTGCTCGATCATGCCCCCTTTACGAAAGCCGATAACACGGGTGAGATCCCGTGGAAGCTGGCTTATCAAACCTATTGGATCAAGCTTGAGTTTAATTACCACGGATTGACTGAGCGCGACATTCATGTGCTCACCGATAACCCACTGATTGACTATCTAGACGCGTACCATATTTTGGATGGCGAGCAGGTGCGCTCACAGATAAAAGCAGGGGATAAAACATCGGCACGCTTGAGCCGCTTGCCAATGCCCCATTCCATTCCGGTTAACTTACTGCCGGAGCGCGATAACCAATTACTGCTTAAGGTGACATCGAATGATATGGCGATCATGCCGTTAAGCGTGATGTCGCACCAGGCGTTTGATCAGTTATCTCGGTCTTTGCATTTGGTTTGGGGCGGCTTCATCACCTTTACCTTTTTGGCCGCGCTGTATAGCGCAGGGGTGTATGTCTACAGTCGTCAGCGCGTCTATCTCATTTTTGTGCTTGTCGCTCTAATGAGTACCTTGCTTGTGAGTGTTAATCATGGTTTCAGTCGCTACTTTTTGCCGGACCCGGTGCAGATATTGATCAGTAATCACTTGGTGGCGTTGGCCGTTTGCCTACTCATGGCGGGATTATGGTTCACCTACTATTTTCTAGACTTTGAGCGAAGTCGGCTTTATCAGCGCGCGCGTTCACTCTTTTTTATGACCACCGGGGGGCTGTTTGGCTTGGCCTTGCTAAGTTTTATCACCCCCACGTATGTGTCGCTTTCATTTGTTTTTATCGCGCAATTACCGGTCTATGGCTTGGTGGCCTATTATGTATGGCACCAATGGCAACCCAATAAATTTTGGCTATCGCTCTTTACCCTCTGTTGGATCCCGGCCATGGTGGGCGGGGTGATTTTCTACGCTCTGATGCTCAACGTTATTGATTACAGTCTGCTATCACGTTACGCACTGATGATGTCGCTGGGAATGACCATGATTTTCTTTTCATTGGCTCTCGCTGAACGCTTTCGGTACCAGCGATTACAGGAAATGCAGGCGCTGACGCATGACACGCTGAGTTATCTACCGAATAACAATGTGTTACATATGGTGATCAATGATTTGATCAGCCGGAATGCCCGTTTCAATTTGTGCTGTTTATCAGTGGATAATTACAACAGCCTGCTTCCGTATTTAGATGAGCACGCCCGCGAGGAATACATTAACGCGATTGCTGGCCGTATTAATGATGTGTTGATGATGCAACCTGTTTTGGGAGTGAAAACCGACAGTGATATGCCGGATTATCGTTTGGGTTGTTTAAAAGAGGGCGTGTTTGCGTTTTTGATTGATGATGTCGACCACTCGGCTTGCGATACGATTCTCGATTCCGTCATTAAAGGATTAAATGGTGACTTATGTGTTGGCTCATTTGTGACGCAAGTGAATGCGCGTATTGGTGTTTGCCACTATCCCAGTGACGGTGACCACCCAAGCCTTTTAATCAGCCGCGCCCTGAGCGCCATTGATCAACATCGATCGCTTGCCAGCCACTATGCACATTTTAATTCTTACGAGCAACGACACCATCAATTGCATGTTTCTCTCGTGACCGACCTGAGGGATGCTATCGAGAATGATCAATTAGAGCTGTATCACCAACCGCAAATTGATTTACGCACTGGCTCTGTCCATGGCTCGGAAGTCTTAGCGCGTTGGACGCACCCTGAGTACGGGCAAATATCGCCTGAAGTGTTTGTACGGATGGCAGAAGATGTCGGTATCATCAATAACCTCACTCTGTGGGTGATTCAGCGGGCTTTCCAGCAGCAAGCGCAGCTGATCACTAACGGCCATTGTCGTCGCCTGTCAATCAATATCAGTGCGTCTGATATCTATATTCCGGATCTGGCCAACCGTGTGGTCGCGCTGGCGCATCAATATGACATACCGACTAACTTAATTTCGCTGGAACTGACAGAGTCGGTGATGGTCGAGGACTACAACTGGCTAAAACAACTGATTACAGCACTATCAGCCAGTGGCATTGAAGTATCGATCGATGACTATGGCACGGGCTATTCCTCGTTATATTTCCTCTCGCAACTCCCATTCACTGAGCTTAAAATTGATCGCAGTTTTGTGCGAGATCTTCACAAGAGTGGTCGTCACCAAAGCATTGTTCGTGCGACCACGGACATGGCGCGATCACTGGGGGTAATGGTCGTTGCTGAAGGCGTGGAAACCGAGGAAGCGGAGACATTACTGCGACGTTATGGTGTCGATGTGTCACAGGGCTATTATTACTCTCGGCCGCTTCCGTTCCAACAATATCAGGCTTACGTTGAGCGCATGGACAGCGTGCAACCGACCACGGTGCTAAGAGAACAAAATATACGCTCGTCGTCAAGTGGATAAGAGTGGGTACATTGCATCAACCTAATTGCAATGCATCACGTAAATGCCCATTGGCCTGCTGAAGCCGCTGCCGTGCCGTCGCCGGGTCTTGCTCCGCTAAAATCATAAAAATGGCGACCTTCACCTCACCATCTGACTGTGACAGGGCGTGTGTTGCGGTGTGTTCTTCACATCCTGTCGCTTCCATCACGATCAACGTGGAACGGGTAACCAGTTTATCGTTGCTGGCTTTTACATCGACCATCAGGTTTTGATAGCACTTGCCCGTCTTTATCATGGCGGCGGTGCTCAGCATATTTAATACCAGTTTTTGTGCAGTGCCTGACTTCATTCGGGTTGAGCCTGTGAGCGCTTCAGGGCCAACTTCGGGCGTAATGGCAATCCGGGCGTAGGCGTTAATGGCGGCATTGGGGTTACATGACAAAGCGACCGTGACTGCGCCAATTTGCTTGGCGTAATCGAGTGCACCGATGACATAAGGCGTGCGGCCACTGGCGGCGATACCGACCACCACATCCTTCGCGGTGAGGCCTTGTGTGACCAAATCCGCTTTACCTGCATCTGGGTTGTCTTCCGCGCCTTCTTGGGCGACGAACATAGCAGGCTCGCCACCGGCAATCAGTCCTATGACTTGCTGGCTATCCACCCCAAAGGTGGGCGGGCATTCGGCCGCGTCAAGCACACCCAGTCGACCACTTGTCCCCGCACCGATGTAGATAAGACGACCGCCTTGGTTAAAACTTGCCGCAATCGCATCGACCGCTTTTGCAATCGCGGGGAGCTGCGTCTGCACAGCGGAGGCTACGCCCTTATCCTCTGCGTTAATCATTGTCACCAAGCCAAGTGTGTCTTGTTGGTCGATCGTCAGTGTATGCGGGTTGCGTGTTTCTGAGAGTAAGCCTTTTAGCTGGTCGACGCTGGGGGCTGACATAATCGTTCCTCAGTAAGGTAGATAAATGGCACCAAGACAACAGGCTTGCGTCGCGCCTGTCACGGCGGGCACATTGCCTGGTTGGTGATTAAGGGTTTGCCTGGCCAGCCAAGCAAAGGCAATGGCTTCCATATCGTCGCAACTGATACCGGCATCGTCAGTTTGTGCAATGGACCATTGCGGAAGTGCCTGTTGTAACGCATGCATCAATGCCTGGTTGTGCGCGCCACCGCCACACACGAACACTCGGCCACGCTCTAATGGACGGATCGCTAACGCGATACTTTCGGCAGTCAATGCCAGCAAGGTGGCTTGCACTTGGTCTGGAGAGAGTGAAAACGCGAGCAGGTGACGATCGAGCCAATCGAGATTAAAGTATTCCCGCCCGGTACTTTTAGGTGCCGGACGTGAGAAGTACGCGTCGGATAACAGGCGGTTGAGTAAGGGTTGATACGCGCAGCTGGTGGCTGCCCACTCGCCATTTTTGTCATAGGCTTGATGACGGTGACGCTGCGTCCAGGCATCCATCAACATATTCCCTGGGCCCGTATCATAGCCATATAAAGGGCGATCGGGGCAAATCATTGATACGTTGGCAATACCGCCAATATTCACTACTGCGGTGGCTTGTTCGCTATCGGCAAAGTAATCATTGTGAAAGGCGGGCACCAAAGGGGCGCCTTGACCGCCATACGCCATGTCTTTACGCCTAAAATCAGCGACAGTGGTAATGCCGGTTCGTGCTGCAATCACATTGGCGTCGCCAAGTTGCATGGTGAATGGATAATCGCCGCTCGGTTGGTGATAGACGGTTTGACCATGACAACCGACCGCCGCGACATGTTTAGGCAGTAACGCCGCTTGTTCAAGTAGGGTATTGATGGCACTGGCGTAACACTCCCCTAAGCGACGATCGAGTTCACCCAAGGCTTTGACTGACATCGGATGACCTCGGCTCAAGGTGATCACAGTGGCTTTAATATCCTGCGGTAGCGGGTCACTATGGCGAGCAATTGACTCCACGTGGCCGGCTTGAGTGAACCGGACAGCGACGACATCAATGTTGTCTAAGCTCGTCCCTGACATAACACCTATGTAGATATCGGCGGCGGGTTGTGGCATCGGGTGCTTCCTTACAGTAGTCCAGCGATAAAATGACGATAAGAACCAAGGTACTGAGTATAAACAGATTGCGATAAGTAGCAAAGTGCTTGATGATCCCTTTGTGGTACTGGCGCCTTGCAATAGTGAATGGTCTGATTGGACGAATATAATCAAAGTGGTTGTCAGTGGGTTGACAAGAGTATGAAGGAGAAACGATGGGACCGGTTTGGCTAGATGTGCACACCGAGCAACTTGATAACGAAGAGAAAGAAATCTTGGCACATCCCTCTGTGGGAGGCGTTATTCTATTTGCTCGCAATTATTTTGACTCCGCGCAGCTGCGTGCATTAACTCAGTCAATACGCACAGCGGCGGGGCGCGATATCCTCATCGGTGTTGACCAAGAAGGGGGCCGTGTTCAACGGTTTCGCGACGCGTTTACCCCCATACCCGCAGCGCAGTCTTATGGTGCGTTAAGTGCGAGTCCAGCGCTCGCGGAGCAAGCGGGTTGGGTGATGGCAATGGAGCTGATCGCTCATGGGATTGACCTCAGTTTTGCGCCTGTGCTGGATTTAGGATTTGGGTGTGCGGCAATCAAAGACCGTGCCTTCGGTGCGACACATCAAGCTATCACTGACTATGCTGGCGCCTTTGCTAAGGGTATGCGCGTGGCAGGCATGGCCACCACGGGGAAACATTTTCCTGGACACGGTGGGGTGAAAGAAGACTCGCACTTAGTGACACCTGAGGATACGCGCGATATTTTGCACTCAGACGACTTTGCGATTTTCCAATCGTTTATTGCGCGGGGACTCGTGGATGCGATGATGCCTGCCCATGTTATTTACCCGCAATATGATGCCTTGCCAGCCAGTGGCTCGCCGTACTGGCTTACCCAGATTTTGCGCCAGCAACTTGGGTTTAAAGGGATTATTTTCTCGGATGATTTAAGTATGGGCGGTGCGCATTTGTTCGGCGACGCGCCCGCGCGTGCCAAAGCGGCGCTTGATGCGGGATGCGACATGGCCTTGATATGCAATGACCGCCACAGTGCGGTGTCGGTGCTCGACGCTTTGCCCATTCAGTCGGTCCCTGCTGCTGAGACATTGCGGGTGCGCCAATCCGTGGAGTGGCAACGCTTACAGCAAGATCCGCGTTGGCAGTCGGCACAGCGTGAGATTAAGCGACATGCAGAAGAGTGGCAGGCGCAACAAGCCTGAGCGAGTGCACCAATGTCAACGTATTTCAGGACGGGACACAACAAGCAAAAAAGGCAACGTCATCACGTTGCCTTTATCCTATTAATGACGAGTGCAATGCACCGCGAGTCTTGCCTCGCGATTAGCGATCTTCTCCGAAATAACTGTCGTCGTGTTGCGATCGGGAAGCGCGCTTATTGTTGCGCTTCTTGTCTTTTTTGCCGCGTGGCATATCGTCATCAAAATCGTCGTGGTGGCGAGATTTAAACTTCTCTTTATGTTGCGAGCCGTGTTTTAACCATTGATCCCACTGTGCCATGGTGGTGTTTTCCTAACGCTTGTTGATTGTCAGTGCTATGTGTAGCCGGAGTGTTAGACACATAATGTTTGCCTAACGATTCTAAGATAGCCTAAAAATTGAACGTCGACTAGTGAAATAGGCGTGAATTTACCGATTTTTTCTGAGCACTTATAACTGACCGGTCGATGATACTAACTCATTGATTAACGGTTTTTTATCGCTGTTAGTGAGCCAGGTAAGGTAAAGGGGGTGGGTAAGAATATGGCCGTGATCAATAAGATGGAGTTGTCCGTTGTTCAGATAAGGGTGAACTGCCAGTGACGGTAGAAACGCGACGCCGCCGTGCACGAGTAAATAGTTTAATGCCAGTTGGCATGACTGGGTATGTAACACGGGTGAGCGTTGTAGTGGCGCAATTTGGCTTTGCTCAAGTGAAAAGCGAGTTCCCCAATCAAGATAAACCAGCGGTAGCGTGTCGCTCGTGTCCAGTGTGAGCCCCGGTAAATGGCTAACTAACTGAAGTTGATAATCGCCTAGGTGGTGTGATTGTAACCCTTCAAGCTTAGGCAGCTCTGAGGTCAATCCGGCATCAATACGTTTTTCAATCAAATGGCGTGCTAGCAACTGGGCGGGTGTCGACTCGGCACGGATCAACCAGTCTGGGTGCGCCGCATACACGCGGTTGACCCATGTGCTGACGCCATCGAGTTCCCACAGCATCGGGGAGGCGGCAAGCGTGAGTTGTGCGCTCGTGTGCTGCATCGCACTGACGTCCTGTTGGGCGCGCTGCCACGTTTGCAGCATGGTTTCGGCGTAAGGAAGTAAGCGCTCACCCGCATCGGTCAGACGAACATTATTGCGCTGACGAACAAACAGTGATGTATCTAGCTGGGTTTCTAGTTGGCGAATGCGAAAGCTCACAGCGGACTGGGTCAGGTAAAGGTTTTCCGCTGCACGACCGAAGTGACGCGTCTTGCTCACTTCAATAAATGTACGCAGTAGTTGAATGTCCAATGGCGTTTTCCTTCTCGGCGATATCGGGCATTTAGACAAAAAACTTCGATGCACGTCAAGTGAATGCGCGCGAGGTGGATCAGAGCATCAGATCTGCCAGTGTCAAAGGGCGTTCGGTCAAGCCAAGCCGTTGGGCTGGGGTGAGATGCGCGCGGTCTTGCCAACATAAGTTATGCCATGCGCGATAGATATCCAGCAGGGGCAATAGCCCACCAGGGCGCAGCCGGCGTCTCGGCTCATTGACCAATAGTGAAAACTGCTGGTGGAAGTGTTGTTGATATTTTTTCAACGCATCACAGCTTGCATGGGTTAACCAATAGGCCTCTTGACCTTTGTTTTGGCCATGATCGCAGATTGCTTTAGCACCGTCGCCACTGCGAGTAAAGGCCCAACGGTCACGCCACCAGCTTAGCAAAACGATATCAATTTTTTCTGGCTCTGATCCGGGCTGCCAACCGGCATCCTGCTCGACGTATACATGGCTGACGCGCTTATCTCGAATATCGGCCTCGAAAACGGAGAGGCAAGCAGAGCGCAATAAGGGCTCTTGCGGCGAAAAAACCACAATTTGCTGCCAATGTTCGATTAACGGCTTGAGGTTGAGGTAATGCGCATACGTAGTGTATTGAGGGCGGATCAGCGTACCGCGATTAGGATAAATAAAGTGCAGCGGCTGCGTATAGGGGTCTTCGACATTCGAGCGAGCAAAGACGTCGCGGTATTTGGCATCCACTCGACCCAGTAATCCCTCTGGGCGTGCCACTGTATCTTGCGGCTGACCCGCACTGTGCGTCGACATAAAGCGACAGTCAGGCTGATAAGGGTCATGATGTGTGTGCAAGTGGTGATGGTCATCCGTATGATAATTCACATCTTGTTGCAGCACGTAGCCACTGTGCGCTTCTCCTGTTGCCAGCCATTGCACGCCATTGTCGCTCTTGGGTTGCAAGGCGGTGTGGACACTGGCCAAATGGCCCGTTGAGGTATCGGCTAAAAACCGGCTGTCGTAAGCGGCAAGCTTTTGTCGGCAGCGCGCGGCTATTTGGTTAAGATGGTCGTAGAAGGTTTTCGGGTTCAGTGACAGTCTTCGGCAGATGTCACGCACTGTGTGGCCAGTAAAAAGAAACGCTAACAGCTTTTGCTGTAACTCACTTTTTTTGTTGACCCCAGACCAGCGGTCGACAAAGGTGCTTTGGCAGCTTTTGCAGCGATAACGCTGACGATCGCCACTATAGCCGAACGCATGATAACAATGCCGATGCGTGAGCACGGGTTTACCTAAATGCTCACATTCTGGGTTGGTACAGGCACACAAACCATCGGCATGAAGTTGACGCTGAGCAATCAGCTCAGCTTGAACATCATGGTTATTTAACAGTGGAGGAAACGCGCCACACTCTCGGCACACCAAGGTTGGGCGAGCAGGATTGGTGTGTTGAACCAAGTAATCTTGCTCATCTTTCGACCCAAAGTTGGGGCAGGTGAGTGTTTTACAAAAGTTTAGCTGTAATTCACCGGCTGCAAGAGGCAGCTTACTGCTTGACACGTTTCCTCCGACCAACACTTACAGGTTGATCGCGGTTTCTAGCGAGACCGTCATCATCTCGTTAAATGATTTTTGACGCTCGTCAGAGCTTAGTGCTTCGCCACGGATGATATGGTCAGACACGGTTAGGATGGTGAGTGCACGCGCACCCAGTTCAGCCGCAACACCGTAGATGCCTGCCGCTTCCATATCTACAGCGAGGATACCTAAGTTATCCATTTTGTTGAACAAATCACCTTCTGGGCTGTAGAACAGATCGGCAGAGAAGACGTTACCGACACGCACAGACACATTCTGCTTACGTGCTTCGCCCACGGCCGTTTCCAGGAGGTGATAGTCAGAGATAGCCGCGAAGTCATGGCCAGCAAAGCGTGTACGGTTTACTTTCGCATCCGTGGATGCGCCTTGTGCGATGATGACATCCATCAGTTTGACATCGTCTTTAACCGCACCACAGCTGCCGACGCGGATCACGTTCTTAACACCGTAATCTTTGATTAGCTCATGCACATAGATTGAGCAAGATGGGATCCCCATGCCGTGACCCATGACAGACACTTTTTTGCCTTTGTAGGTGCCGGTGTAGCCGAACATGTTACGTACGTCGGTGACGCGCTCCGCGTTCTCGAGAAAGTTTTCGGCAATGTACTGCGCACGCAGCGGATCACCAGGCATGAGGACAGTTTCAGCAAATGCGCCGTCTACAGCATTGATATGTGGGGTAGCCATAGTGTGCTCCAATTATCTTTAGTTAAGAGAAAAAGCGTTCGATCACAGCTTGGTAAGCCATGCCGCCAAGGTAGATACCAACGATGCCCATGATCCCAGAAATTACCGGGGGAGCAGGCAGTGGTAACTTGATCGCGCTGAAGAAAAAGCCAACAATGGCGCCAGCGACGACCGCAAGTAAAATTTCGTTCATTATAACCCTCAAACATCTAGTTAGGTGCAGTCCAGCTCAAATCGGTACCCAAATTGCGACAGTCATAGCTGTCTTTATTGTCTTTTAAGTGGTGCCGCATGAGATGAGTCCAGTGTATGTAACCCATGCGCATTTACGCGCGATCTTGATCACAACTATCCCCATATTAGCGCGTAATGGCCACAATGATTACTAAATATGTTGATAGTGTCGATGCAATCGCTTGCGTTTTGGTCAAATGGCGCGGTTTTATCGCCTCTCAGATGCGTGATGATGACGAATCAACAGCAGGTAGCCGATTCAATTGCGGTTTTTTTGCGCAGGATCAAAACAGTTTTGGTAAGCGTAACTGGCATCGCCGGATGAAAGACATGATGACTGGCCTTTGCGTGCGAAACCTATTGCCTCATGCCATGCGCTTAATCAATAACACTATAAATATGAATAATTCTCACTTCTATTCGTGACTTGTTTATTCAACTGCGTTAGCATTCCCCCACCGATTTTTGCGAGGAAAGGGCTATGCAAGCTTTTCGTTCATTTTTTCCATTTATTTTTCTCACTGTTTCTTTGTTGTTGAGCAGCCAGGCGGCCGCAAAAACCATCACCCATACAATGGGCACCGTTGAAATCGACGGCGTACCACAACGCGTCGTTGTGTTGGGGCAGGGCAGTTTAGATGTGCTGGATCGTCTCGGTGTTGAGCCTGTTGGCGTGGTGAAGTCTTTAATGCCGGATTATCTTGCCAAAACCTATCAAGACGATAAGTATGTCGCGGTCGGGACGGTGAAAGAGCCTGATTATGAGGCCATTTTCACCGCTAAGCCGGATTTGATCATTGCGGAAGCGCGTATGGCCTCGCTCATGGGTGAGTTAGAAGAAATCGCTCCGACAATTATGTTTCGAGCGGACTACGAGAATTACTGGCAAAGTGTGCAAGCTAATTGGCGCATGCTAGGCGAGGTGTTTAACAAGCAAGAAAAAGTCGACGCGATCATTGAACAAATGAATACCAAAATCGGGCAGACCCATGATAAAGCGGTGGCAGATAACTTTAACGCGTTGATGGTCATGAGCAACGGCAGTAAAGTGGCGATGTTCGGCGAGAATAGCCGATTTGGTATGGTGTTTGATGAGCTAGGCTTGAAACCTGCGAAAAGCGATGATGTAGAAGTGGCAGGCTCACACGGTAATTTGATTTCGTTCGAATATATTGCCGACGCCAACCCAGATGTCTTATTAGTCCTTGATCGTGAGCAGGCGATTGGGGAAGGTGAAGGCAAGGCAAAAGCGCGTTTTGATAATCCTTTGGTCAACAAAACGCATGCTCACCAACAGCAACGTATCAGTTATCTCGACCCAACCGCGTGGTACATTACCATGGCTGGCATGACGGCGATGGATAAGATGATCGATGATGTAAACCGCGTGCTTTAATCATCATACGAGAAACAAACAGACCCAGGCTGGCCCTGGGTCTTTGTGGTTATAGACCTCAACGGTAGTGATTCTGTGAAGTATCTTTCTATTCCTGTCCTCGTGGTGCTGGCGATCCTGTCGATATCCATTGGTGTGGCGCACGTGTCCTTCGCGAGCTTGTGGGCGGGCGATCCAGAAGCGTGGACAATTTTTACCACCAGTCGTATTCCTCGGTTACTGGCTATCTGTTTGGCTGGTGCGGGTTTAAGTGTGGCTGGACTCATCATGCAGCAGATCTGTCAAAACCGCTTTGCCGCGCCCGACACTACCGGCACCATTGATTGTGCGCTGCTGGGTTATGTGCTGACGTTGGTTGCGTTTGGGGGCGCCAGCCAATGGCTGGACTTGTCCGTTATTGTGGGGATGGCGATGGGTGGCACTTGGCTATTCGTCCATTTTCTCCAACGACTGAAGTTTAAAAATACCGTGCTGGTTCCCTTGATTGGCATTATGTACGGCAATGTCGTTTCTTCGCTAACCCAGTTTTTAGCTTATAAGTACGATCTGATTCAAACCTTGCAAGCGTGGACGGTCGCCAACTTTTCGTCGGTGCTCGCGGGAAATTATGAAGTACTCTTTGTGGCTATTCCGGTATGTGGTATCGCCTATGCGTATGCCAGCCAATTCAGCGCCGCCAGTATCGGCGAAAGCTTTGCCAAAAACATTGGCCTTGATTATCAAAAGGTAGTGCTATTCGGTGTCATGGTGGTCGCGTTGCTGTCGTCTGCTGTGGTGATGATTGTTGGGGTCATCCCCTTTCTTGGCTTAATTGTGCCCAATGTTGTCTCGCTTTTTATGGGCGATAACATTAAACGCAACTTGCCTTGGACGGCCTTTTGGGGCGTGGTGTTGGTGTTGAGCTGCGACATTCTGGGCCGTGTCATTATCTTCCCTTATGAAGTCCCGATTGCGATGATCATTTCTATCTTAGGCGGTGCGGTGTTTATCTATCTAGTGATGAGGGACAAAGCGAATGCGTGATGGTATCAAGCTTTCCCTGGTCGCAATGGGTGTGGTGCTCGTGGCGGGGTACTTTTTAGGGCATGGATTAACGGCGGATAATTACGCGTATTTTCTTTCGCGACGAACCCCTAAGGTTTTGGCAATCACGCTGGCTGCCGTGGCCATCTCTGCCTCTTCGCTGGTGTTTCAAACCATCACCAACAATCGGATCCTGACCCCTTCGATTCTGGGCTTTGATAGTTTATACGTTCTCTTGCAAACCGTTTTATTGGTGGTATTTGGCTCAAGTAGCGTATTGCTGATCAATGCGTACGCGAATTTTACCGCCAGTGTGGTGTTAATGACGGTAAGTGCGACTGTGTTGTTCACGCTTTACTTTCGTCGACATCGCGCCAACATCTATACGCTGCTGTTAATTGGTATTGTGTTAGGTAGCGTGTTTGGCAGTATCAGTCAGTTTTTTACCTTGTTGGTCGATCCGAGTGAGTTCGCCATCCTGCAAGATGCGATGTTCGCCAGCTTCAACAATGCTAATCGTGAGCTGGTCTATGTCAGTGTACCGGTCTTAGCCGCCTGTTTGCTGGTGCTATATCGATTTAGCAATCAGCTTGATGTGTGCTTGTTGGGTGAGGATAACGCAACCAGCCTTGGCATCGATACGCGCCGACTCACACTGAAAGTGATGATGGTGATTGCGGTGATGATTGCCTTATCAACTGCTTTGGTTGGACCGGTGCTCTTTTTTGGTTTGATTGTGGTGAGCCTCGCACGACAAATGTTTGTCAGTTATCAGCATCGTTTTTTAATTGTGGCCACCAGCGTGTTGGCCGCCTTTTTGCTGTTAAGTGGCCAGTATGTTGTCGAACAATGGTTTGGGTTTGAGACCACGGTGAGTGTGATCATTAACTTTGTCGGTGGCGGTTACTTTTTGTATCTACTGACGAAAAACAAGTTTTAACATTATGATTGAATTAATTGGATTATCGAAAGCTTATGGCCAAACAAAGGTGGTCAATCAAGCCAGCGCACTGTTTCCACTCGGTAAAGTGACCGCTATCATTGGTCCCAACGGGGCTGGGAAAAGTACGCTGCTATCGATGGCGAGCCGACTGACAGACAGTGATGCCGGTGAGGTGTTGATTGGTGATAAACCACTGAGTGAGTGGAGTAACCAGGCGTTGGCGCAGCGCTTGGCCGTGTTGCGTCAAGCGAACAACGTCAATATGCGTTTTCGGGTGCGTGAGTTGGTTGCATTTGGGCGCTTTCCGCATTCCAAAGGGCGGCTAACCGAACAAGACAACGCGGTGATTGATGACGCCTTAGCGCAACTCGGGCTGACAGAGTTGCAAGAGCGCTTTATTGATCAGCTCAGTGGCGGTCAGCGTCAAATGGCATTCATTGCCATGGTGGTGGCGCAAAACACCGACTATGTTTTCCTCGACGAGCCACTCAATAACCTCGATATTCGTCACTCTGTGGCTATTATGAAAACGGTACGAGAGTTGGCACACCGATACAACAAAGCAGTGGTGGTGGTGATGCACGATATCAATTTTAGCGCGTGCTACGCCGATAACATGATTGCGATGAAAGCGGGTGAAGTGGTTGCCAGTGGCCAAGTGAAAAACGTGGTGACTAAACCCATCATGGAGCGGATTTACGAGATTGATTTTGAAGTCGAGGAGATAAACGGGCAGCGCATTTGTCTGTATTATGGCGCCGCCACGCCATCGATGGCCGCTGCAGAGTCTTAAGCGTGTTGTGAATGACTAGCCGCTATTAGCGGCTAGTCGTCTTAGTGTGCTTTGGCCTCTGTGCGTTTGTTCGCCGCTTTTTTAACGGGTGCCCGAGTCAGCCACCAACTTGCCAGTGAGCCTAAAGTGACCATGGCCACACCTTGCCAAAAGGTGAGCGTCAACGAAGTAGAAAGTAGTACTGCCGACAATAAGGTCGATAAAATAGGGATGAAATAGGATAGGGTGGCCAAGACCATCAAATTGCCCTTGAGAATACCTATATTCCACAGCCCATAACCGCCTCCCATGGCGAGTCCAGCGAGCAGCACATAGCCGCTGGTTTGCCATGAAAGATGCATAGCGGGTGCGTCAGAGGCGAGATAGCCCACCCACAAAGTGACCGCGGTGGCACAGAAAAACCAGGTGATCCCGTTCTTACCCTGCGCACGCATCTTGGTGAGGTTGCAGTAAATCGCCCAAATAACCGCACCGCTAAACGCCAATATATAGCTAACCGGGTTCGACTGAATGTTGGCCACAAGGTGAGACCAAGATACGCCTTGCTTGCCTCCTACTGTCCACACCACGCCCATAAAGGCGACGACTAACGCAGGATAGAGCCACAGGCTTACTTTCTGACGGGTCAAAATAACCGAAAACAAGACAGTTAAGCACGGCCAGAGGTAGTTGATCACCCCCATTTCGATAGCTTGGGTGCGGGTATTCGCCCAAGCCAATGAGAGCGCTAAGCACAATTCATACACGACAAATAAAACGCCGCCAATCAGCAAATATTGGCGCGGGAAGGTGTTGAGTTTGGGGAGGCCGACGACGACAATCAAACAAAGAGAGGCAAGCGTATAGATCGCCGCTGCGCCACCGAGTGGCCCAAGCAGTTCGGTGACATGACGGATAAAGGCGACATTGCTGCTCCAAAGCATGATGGCGCCGCATCCGGCCAGCGTATATCGGTTCATGAGGTAGCCGTCCAAGCAAAACCTCTAAATTGCCTTTTTTATTGGACGTGTGCAACCACCATCGCCACTGCGTATTAGGTGAATGAGTCAAACAGTAGTCGGTGGTCGTCGGGCACCGTCAGTGACTCGGCGGTGTGAGGGTATGGGTGGCAAGCAGTGTATCAAGCGGTGTTGGGTAGTCGATAAGAAACCCTTGCACGTAGTTAATGCCAATTTCCTGTACGCAGGCAAGTTTTTCTTCGTCGGAGACCCATTCCGCGACCGTTTTGTAACCCATGGTGTCACAAATGCTGACAATGGACTCCAGTATGACGCGATCGATTTTGTTTTCTCGGTCGGTCAGGTTAGCCACAAATTGGCCATCAACTTTAACCACATCCACATTGAACAGCTTTAAGTAATGAAACGAGCAGAGACCGGCACCAAAATCATCCAGCGCGACATGCGCGCCATGGTGGCGTAGTTCGTCGATAAAAGAGACGGCTGCGTTTAAATGACTAATGAGTGCTGATTCAGTGATCTCAAAACACAGTCGCTCCGCAGGAAGGACGGAAGCGCTTAATAGCTGTTTGAGTTGTGTCTGAAATTTAGGGTCACTGATTGAGTTTGCTGAGAGGTTGATGTTGAACCTGAGTCCTGACTCTGCCAACTCCGCGGCGCGCGTATTGAGCACATAGTTCACTACCCAGCCATCGATATCGCGAATGTAGCCAAAGGCCTCGGCAGCGGGAATAAATTCCCCCGGATTCATAATATTACCGTCGGTATCTACCATGCGTATTAATAGTTCGTACCAGTGTTCAACCACAGGCCCCTGTGCGGGTGCCACCTGTTGGCCATAGAGCGCAAAGCGGTTTTCAGTCAGTGCTCGTGTAATTTTCCCCACCATTTGCATGTCACTGTGGCGTCCCTGCGCGGTGCCTGAGATATCGTTGTAATCCACTATCTGGCCGCGTCCTGCCGACTTGGCCTCATACATCGCTACATCGGCGCGGCTCATCAAATCCGAGAGGGTTAATGTCGCATCGTTAACATCCACCAGACCCACACTGGCACTGATGGCAAAAATGCGCTCGCCATAGGAGAAAGACAAGTGTTCAAGCTGTTTGATTAAGTCGGCGATCGTATGTTTCGCGTCGCGCATATTGCAGTGCGTGAGCAGCAACGCAAACTCATCACCGCCCAAACGCGCCACCACATCATCACTGCGTATGTTATCGGCTAAGGCTTGTGACACTTGGCATAGGACTTCGTCACCGGCGTGATGGCCGACCGAGTCATTGATGATTTTGAACAGGTCTAAATCGATAAACGCTAACACGGAGGGCGATTGGTTCTCGCTGGACAGGTGATTTTCCATGAGGGTTTCAAAGGCGCGACGATTGGGTAGCTGTGTGAGCGAATCATGATTGGCGTTGTAGTCTAACTGTGCCATCAGCGCATGCTCATCCGACACGTCTCGCAACACAAACACATAGCCGTGTTGACCGTTTTGGTTACTGGTCAGTGGAGACATAGCCACCGATACATACAGGCGTTTGCCGCCCGCGATAACCAGTTGGTAGGCGTCTTGTATTTGGGTTTCAAAAAAGGTCTCTGTTTGTTGACTGCTAAAGCTGGAAAGCAACACCCGTTGCTGGTTGTTGTAAAGCTCGAAAACCGCGTCCACAGGTTGGCCGAGTGGCAGCACGCTATCATTGGCAACAAGCCACTGCGCGGTGTTGTTGAGGTAGGCCAAGTTGCCCTGATCGTCGATGGTGATCACCGCATCGTTGATGGAGTTCATCACCACATCCAGCTGTTCACGCTCTTGGGCCAGTGCGTGGTTAAGCTCGTTGATTTCGGTATTGTCCCAATTGGCGCCGATCATCCGTACCGTGTTGCCATTATCGTCTATTTGTAAGCTGGCGAGAGCACGGATGTAGCGAATACGCCCTTGACTATCAATGATCCGAAACTGGGTATCGAGTCGTTGATGATGCGTAAGCGCGTCCTGGAGTGTTTGGTTGATCGTCTCTGCATCATCTGGATGAAGACGTTGCTGCCAGGTGGCGAGTTTTTCACTGCCTTCGGCCTCGGGGACATCGTAGAGGCGGTACATTTGTGCGTCCCACTCTAGCTTGTCTTCGTTAACGTGATACTCCCAAATACCAATATTGGCCGCTTTTGTCGCGGCTTCTAGGCGGCGGCGTAAGGTGTCTGTTTGCCGGTTAGTTAGATACTGCTCAGTGATGTCAATCACGGTACTCAAGACGGTTTCTGTTTCTTCCCCCGTTTGCCGCGCCGATGATTGGCGTAGATAGCGATAGGCGTTCGCGTCATTATTAAACCGGAATACCTCTACCATCCGATCGGTGTGTTTGTCGACGAGCAGGCGCATAGATTGTTCCCATGCGGCGCGATCGTCTGGATGTATGCGACTGACCCAGTCTTGGTAGGTGCGTATCTGTTTGGCATTGATGCCGAGCAAAGGCGCGGACCACCCAGAAAACAGCAACGCACCCGTATGAATATTGAGTTCAAAGACGGCAAGTTTGTTGATATCGAGGGCAAAACGCCAACGTTCAAGCCAGCGTTTTTGTTCACGTTGTGCCGCTTTGAGTGCGTTGATATCCTCGATTTGGCTGATCAAGTGAGTCACATGACCAGCGTGCTTATCCCGGACAGCGGTGAGCGAAAGCCGTCCCCATACTGTCTCGCCATCGGCACGTACAAAGCGCTTTTCCAATCGCTTATTATCAGAATGACCCATGATCAGATCGCTAAAATATTCCCTCAGCGAAGATTGGTCTTGTGCTCGCGTGAACAAAGAGACATGCGAACCGATAAGCACGCGGCGCTCACAGCCAAAAAACTGCGCCAAACTGGCGTTTGCTTCTTGGACAATACCTCGCGGATCCAGTATTGCCATCCCAATCAATGAGTTGTGCATGGCTTGCGTGAGCAGCGAGTGCTGCTCAATGTGATGCCGTTGATGGCGTCGATAGCTATACGCCAGCTGTGTCATCCCGACGCCTATCACCAAGGTCGCGGCCGCGGTGACTAAGCGCGACAAGGAGACTTGGTGTTCGCTGTCGATATGGAAAGCAAAGACACCGATCGCAGAAAGGAGGTCAAAACTGACCACTGACAAGGCGATAGTGGCAAGGCCTATTATTCTGCTTTGCAGTGTGGCAGCAATGAAAAACAAGCCTGTCAGCGCGATGAACGGATAGGGGAAAGCATAAAAAAGCAAACTAATCAGGACAAACAGCGCGAGACTGCCGCTGATCATTGTCGATGGAGAGGGAGCCGGTCGGTAGAGCTTGTCGAGAGTATCTGTGTATAGTCGCTCTTTGAGCGCTAAGCATAGCGGAAATAGCGCAACGAATCCGATTAATTCACTAAAAAACCAGCGTACTACATAGTAGTTAAACCCGTGTTCATTGAAGGCGGATAAAACATAGCCCCCGAGGAGGGCACCGACAAGCGGGCTCATAACGGCTGTTGGCATCAGTCCGCGGATAAATGGCCACACACCGTGCAAAGGGTTGCCATAACGCCGGCGCATCATAAGGTATAACGTACAGCCCGTGAAGGCGGTTAATGTATTGATGGCCGCCAGCTTAAGGCTCAGTTGGGATGGGAGCCCCATGACACTGTCTGCTGCAAATACCCCTATAAAAAAACCGAGGGTGGCCAGGGCACGCGCGCGGTGAGGAAGGTTGGCCAGTGAAAAAGCGCCCACGGCGGAGGCATACCAAATGACGGCAAATTCTTCACTCTCGGGAATGACGGCCAACGAAAAGCACACCAGCGAGAAACTAATTGTCATCAATACCAAAAAGGCGTGAATCGCCTGGCGCACTCGGTGATGGCGGGGCATGGCTCTCTCATTAATTACAATGACCTAGCTGTAGCTTAGCGCATTTTGTCTTAGAGTTAACGACCTTTATTGCCTTTCCGCTACCTTTGTCGGTACTGACTTGTTGACCGCCGTATTGAGAGGCACCTGCGTCCTATTAATCGTTTGGTTACTAGCGCCTCAGATCTAATGCTTTAGTCGAAATTTGATCACTTTCACCGCTATTGAGTGTGAAGCATGGCATTAGTAATAAAAACGTGGCAGTCCTGTGTGTCGTGATACGACCGCATGCCATGACATTGGATAAAATCAGTTCAGTGAGGAACAAAGGTGGCTCGATGACAGGGAACGCAGCGAACAAACAATCATGGATTTGGGTTGTAATAGGCACCACGTTGACACTTTTAGTGTTGGTGAGTTGGCACTTTTTTTCTGAGCAGTTTTATACGGTAGCGGGACTCCTCGCCTGCCAAGCGCTCGTGACCGTGTTGGCGATGAAAGTGTACTCGTCGGCACCCAAGGTGGTACCGGGGCAAGATACCGAGGAAGAAACGCAAACGCTGCCGATGAAAACGGTCGGACGGCTGGCAACGCGCGCTACCATGAATGCCATGAATGCGGCGGAAGTCTCGCATCGCTCGGATATATTAAAAACGCGATTAACCGAACAGTTTTCTTCTGTGGTCGAGGTCACCGAGACCGCGCAGCATATCGAACAGACTTTGTCTGACACCTGCCAAGCGCAAGCGGCGTCTGTTGAGCAAGTAACGCGCATGCGAGATCTGAGCTTGGAGGGGGCCGATAAGCTCACCGCCTCAATCGCGGAAATGCGTGATATTAACCAAAAAACGGCTGAAACAGTGGCACGTATTGAAGCGCTAGACGCCAACGTCAATAAAGTGAGTGATGTCGCACAGGTCATTGATGCGATTGCAGAGCAAACAAACCTATTGGCGTTGAATGCCGCCATTGAAGCGGCACGAGCGGGAGAGCAAGGGCGTGGCTTTGCGGTGGTGGCCGACGAAGTGCGTCAGCTTGCGCAGCGTACGTCACAAAGCACCAGTGAAGTCGCGGCGATCATAAAACAAATCATGACAGAGTCGAGTAATGTGATGACCCATATTCAAACGCTGTCATCGGATGTCGAGGCGGGGACGTGGAATGTTGAGAGGGTGGGAGAGATTTTAACCGACCTCTCGTCCAGAGCCGATCAGGTTGAAGCGGCCGTGAGACAAATGGCGGATGGGTCGTCACAAAACAGTGCAAGCCTCGAGCAAATTGCTTCAGCATTGACCCAAGTGCGGACTGGACTAGAAGACAGTGATAACCAGGTCATTGCGCTAAGCCAAGAAGCGGAAGGCTTGATGGAAACCACCGAAAAAACCAATGCCGTTTTCGCTGAGCTGTCTGAGGCGAGCCCACATCAACGCTTTTTTAAAGCAGCCAGCTTATGTCGTGATCGTATAGAGGCGGCGTTTGCACACGCCATTGAGCAGGGTGAGATCAGTAAAAGTGATTTGTTTGATCGCCACTACCAGCCGATCGCGAACACCGATCCTAAAAAATATACCACCCGATTTGATAGCTTGTGTGATCGGATCTTACCGCCTATTCAAGAGCCCATTCTTGAGACAGATGAGAACATTGTTTATGTGATAGCCAATGACAACCATGGCTACGTCCCCACGCATAATCAGCGCTTTTGCCAGCCTCTCACCGGTGATTATGCGCAAGATATCACCGGAAACCGGACTAAACGCTTATTTGATGACCGAACAGGTAGGCGTTGCGGTCAACATACTGATACCATGTTGTTGCAGACCTACAAGCGCGATACCGGTGAGGTAATGCATGATCTTTCTGTTCCTCTTTTTGTTGCAGGTCAACATTGGGGCGCAGTGAGAATGGGGTATTATCCACCGGTATCGGCGGATTAAGCGAAAAGGAGTAGCAATGAATCCAGTTGCGATTGTAACCGGGGCAAGTGGCGGCATTGGCCGTGAGACGGCAAAACTATTGGCACAGCGTGGCTATGCCATTTGCATCAATTATCTTAGCAACAGTGAATCTGCTTTTGCGCTTGTTGATGAGCTTCAAGCGATTGGTGTCAATGCGATTGCGGTTCAGGCGGATGTGTCGAGCGAAGAGGGCGTTAAACGCTTATTCAGCGAAGCAGACAACCGTCTGGGAAATATCACTGCACTGGTGAACAACGCGGGGATCATGTTGCCACAGTCGACGGTGAGCAGTATGGATGCCGATCGGATTAACGCGATGTTCCAAGCGAATGTCACTAGTGCCTTTTTGTGCTGCCGCGAAGCGGTACACCGCATGGCGCAGTCCCGCGGCGGGAACGGTGGCGCGATTGTCAACGTTTCTTCCGCAGCGGTAAAAACTGGGTCGCCCAATGAATATGTTGACTACGCAGCCACCAAAGCAGCGCTTGATACGCTTACCATGGGGTTGGCAAAAGAAGTGGGGCGTGAAGGCATTCGTGTGAATGCAGTGCGGCCAGGACCCATCGATACGGATATGCATGCCGCAGGCGGTGAGCCGGATCGCGTCGCCCGTGTCGCGGATAACATTCCACTGGGTCGCGGTGGCTCTACCCTAGAAGTGGCAGAAATGATTGCTTGGTTATTATCTGATAATGCCTCGTACTCGACAGGAAGCTTATTTGATGTGGCGGGCGGCATGTAGCTTTATTTTTTCATCAATTTGTAAGTAACTTGGGCTTTCTCCTGTCTATGATTAATAAGGAGGAGTAAGCCAATGGTTGAGAGCATGATACCCAGTTTGGCGACTTTACCGTCACTGGGTTTATTTTTTGTCATTATAATTGCCTCGTATGTTTTTGAGGACGGTGCGATTGCGCTGGCTGCTTTTGTAGCGGTTGAGTCGGTCTTGGCGTGGCACACGGCCTTGTTGGCGATTTTCCTGGGCATCGCAAGTGGTGATATCGCCCTATTTTTACTGGGTCGTTATGCGCGGCGTTATCGCGGTTTACGTGCCCGTTTATTGTTGATGAAAGGGGTGCGAGACGCACGCCACCTTTTACGGCGTCACGCTTTTTTTAATCTTTTCCTTATCCGCTTTATCCCCGGTTTAAGAACAATTACTTATAGCCTCAGCGGTTTTCTCGCGATCCCGCTCAGCACCTTTTTATTATCCGTTGGTATTGCCACCGCCTGCTGGACAGGATTGATTTTTTGGGGCGCATTCACGATTGAGCACAGCGATTGGCTGGCAGAGAAACAACTGACAGGTTGGGCGTTTGCGCTCTCGATTGTCTTGCTGGTGCTGATTAATCGTTTTCTCCGTCGCCGCGCGTTGCCAACACCACCAAAAGGATCGCTATGACAAAGCCTTCGGTGACGCTTGTCGGCCAAGCTGGCATGCCCCACTATTCTGTGTCACGGTCGTTGGGCTGGTTTGAGTTTCTGCCTGCTTGGTGTTTCTACACGCCCGTCGTGGTTCAATCAATCGGGCTTGGCCTCTACTATCGCAGTTTGACGTTGCCGTTGATTGCTAACCCGGGGATCCGTCTCTCAGGGATGGTCGGTGAGGCGAAATCAGAGGTGTTTGCCCAAGCGGGCGACACGGCGCAACGATACATCGCTGCCTATTGGCGATGGACGCGGCCCAATGCAATCACCCCCAGCATTAAAAAAACGCTACTTGCCGAACTTGCGAAGGCAGGTATCGCTATGCCGCTGGTGGCTAAGCCGGACAAAGGCTGTCGAGGGGCTGGCGTTCAGCGCATCGATACGGAAAAAAAGCTCTTTGCTTATATCAGCACTTTTCCTCCCGACAGAGACATTATTTTCCAAGCATTGGCACCTTACGACGCGGAGGCGGGGGTTTTCTATATTCGCTATCCCGGCGAGGAAAGTGGGCATATATTCTCCCTCGGGTTGAAATATTTGCCCGCCGTGATCGGTGATGGCAAGCATACCTTAGCCGCGCTTATCCAGCACCATGATGCCGCTTCTGTGCGCGGACACCTTTATCATCAGCGCCACCACCACCAGCTTGATGACGTAATACCAGCGGGCGTACGTATTCCGTTAGCCTTCTCGGGTAGCCACTGCCGCGGTGCCATCTTTAAAGATGGGGCGGCTTGGGTGACGCCAGCGTTGACGGCAAAAATGGATACGATCGCGAAAGACATTGATGGTTTTTACTTCGGTCGCTTTGACATCAAGTTTCTCGATATGGCGTCGTTAAAGAAAGGAGAGGCGCTTTGTATTGTTGAGATCAACGGCGCGAGTAGTGAGCCGGCGCATATTTGGGACAGTGAGGGGAGTTATTTCCAAGCCATCAGCGCACTTTTGCATCAATATCGGCATTTGTACCATATTGGTGCGCGCTTGCGATTGCAGGGACACAAACCGCCCTCTGTGTTTGCTTTGCTCCGCGCATGGTACCAAGAAAGGCGCTGGATGAAGCAATACCCAGAAACGGACTAAAGCGGCATGACATCTGCTTGAATGAAGATGATGGCGCCAAATTGCCGCAACATGTACTAAGGTGAGGGTATGCATTCGAGTCTAACCAAAGCAGATAGTGCGATTATTAGTGGTAACCTGGATGTGGCTTATCAGGCACAGCAGCTACTGACGAGTGTTACGAGCGCGGCTTATGGTCGTATGCGGGCCGATGGATTTACCAGCACCATTGGCCAACATATGCGTCATGCGCTTGATATGTATTGGGCCTTACACCAAGGAGAGGGTAGTGGCGTGATGAATGCAGATGGACGCCGGCGAGGCCATCGCGTAGAAACCGATAAATCTCTTGCCCAAGCTGAGTGGCAGGCCATAGCCAGCTGGTTACATACGCTGTCTAGTCAACAACTCAAGCAGTCGATACAAGTGTCGACACAGGTCACCTTGTATGCCTCCAATACAGTGACTACCCCCTCAACCATAATGCGTGAATTGATTGCCGTGGCCAGTCATGCCACTCACCACTTTGCTATGATGCGCACAGCCGCATACGATCTGGGGGAAGTGTTGGATAAAGAGATCGGCATCGCTGCAGCGACGGCAAGTTATCAGCGAGAGCAGCACCCATGTGCACGCTGACATGGTTGACCTCAGAGCAAGGGTTTGAACTGTGTTTTAACCGTGATGAGGCACGAGGTAGAAGCCGTGCAATACCGCCGAAAGTCTATCAAATAGCGGGAACACGCGTACTTATGCCGATTGATCCTGATGGGATGGGCACTTGGATAGCGGCGAATGAACATGGGTTATTGGTCTGTTTGTTAAATGATTATCAAGGTCAACCGTCTGTTGTGCCCAAGCGCAGTCGGGGTCAGCTGGTGAAATCCGTGGCGAGGGCAAGCGATCTGTCTCAGGTGGCGGCCATGGTGACAGAGCATGAAATGACGGATTTTGCGCCTTTTACCTTGTTGGTCTTTAGCCCGATGAATACCGATAAGACCCAACACGCGGCGTGTTCACCGGTGGCTTGGCAGTGGAATGGACGCACGTTGCAAGGTATCGACTGTGTGCCACCTGTTGTCTCCTCTGCGGTGGTAGCAGATGACGTACGTCGCACGCGCTCAGCGCTCCTCGCCGCAAAATTGCGTGATTCATCTTCTTCCGCCCATGCGCTACTCGATTATCATCGAAGCCACGAGCCAGTATTGGGGAGTTTATCTGTGTGTATGCACCGAGAAGACGCCAGTACAGTGAGTTTGACACATATCTGCGTGAACGCGGATACCGCAAGTATGTATTACTACGATGGTGCCCCGTGTCGGGTCAGCAGGCCATTAGTGGCCCACTTACCCCTCGAGGTTGATCCTACTATGCCACTAAAAGCCAATACTGGTTCCGACGTTTACTGAGCTGGTTTCCGCGGTGCCTCTATCGGCATAAGTGAACTCAAACGCCATTTTGGGGCCGACGGTAGGCTGTAGTTCAAAGCCCACCGTGCCTGTTGCGCCCCAGCCAATATCTTTATCTGAACCGAACTTTGTTTGATAATAATTACCACCACCGCGCAAATAAACATTGCCCATGCTCATGGGGACATTGATCTGCACTCCCACCGGAATATAGCTTGAGGTGAGTGTTGTTTCTGTACCGTTACTATTGTCGAAATCGGCACTGGTTTGGCCGTAGCCGCTGTAAAGGCTTGTGTAATCGGTAACACGTAAGGTGCCGTTAATTTCCCAAGTGTGGCCTGTTTCTGTTTGTGTGCCGTACCTGACATCTGTGATACCGGCACTTGCGCCAATACTGAGCGGGGAGGTTTGCGCTTGTGCGGTTGTGGCCAACAACATACCAGCACACAGTGTGGCGAGCGATAAACGTTTGGTCATAGTAACTATCCTTTGGGCCGAGCGTGCAAATGACGTCATAGATTCAGTATAAGGTGTTAGCGGCGAGCGTACACCAAGCTTGAGTGATATTTGTGCTTTAACGCTGTCTGGCGACAAAGAATCATCATGATCGATTTTAAGTCTGAGTGAGCAGTGCTATTGTAATGCCCCTTGTATGTCAGCATGAACGCATGCGTGTTTGTTTCTCAAAGGGCCCTACAAATGAAATTTGCTGTTCTCGATCAAGCGATCTACGACCACCTTTACCGTGATATTGAAGCCTTCCGCACCACCTTTGATTTGCCCTGCAATGATCCTGACTCTCTCGATGACAAAGCCGATGATCTGCACACGGCGTTGGCGGTCGAGGAAATGACAGAGCTTGCGGAAGCCGACTCGCTGGTTGAGCAAGTGGACGCTATTGTTGATAGTGTCTACGTGCTGATGGGGCGTGCTGTTCAAATGGGCGCGCGTGGGTATCGAGAACAACTCGAAGTGAGCTACATGGTTGATATCTTGCTTCAAATCGCCTCGCGCCTAGGTGTTGATTTTGTGACCTGTTGGGATGAGGTGCATAGCAGCAATATGAGTAAAGTCTGTCGCAATCAACAAGAGTTTGCCGACACCCAAGCGTTTTACGCGCAAAAAGGCATTGATGTTGTCGCCAGTCCCAAAGAAGATGGGATCATCGCCAAATGTGCCGCCGATGTCAGTGTCGACGGCAAGCTTATCCGTGAAGGCAAGGTGATGAAATCGGTTTACTACCGCCCCGCTGACCTTGCCAAGTGTGTGATGGCCGAGCTGGCGTAGTCCCACGCTTCTCGCCTGCCCAAAACGCCACCGTGATCAGCGGTGGCGTTTTTGGTTCGTGAAAAGGAATACCGGTTAGAGTGAAAACTCTCATCGCGATGGCCCGAGGCGAGGCTGTCATCAAAAATTGTCACAATTGTCTTTTTATCTAGCACGTCACTCGGCCTTTTTTCTTCTATACTTTTGCACTTAACGCTGATTTAAGTCTACGTTAAGGGTTTGCGGTTGCCCTAAAGTGGATGATGTCTTTTTTAGTGTAATCACTCAGCCTTCTGAGCGATTAACACTTTCGCTATCCAATTTAAGGGAGAGTATTGTGGAACATCCTTTTTCACTTGCAGGTAAAGTCGGTATTGTCGCCGGGCTGGCCAATGAAAACAGCATTGCGTTTGGGTGTGCTCAAGCGCTAAGCCAAGCGGGTGCCGATGTGCTGGTCACCTATGGCACACCTAAGGCAGAGCGGTTTGTGACCCCGCTCAAAGCGTCCATGGGCGATCCAGAACTCATGCTGTGTGATGTACAGGACGATCAACAACTCGACGCACTATTCGCTCGCGCCAAGGAGAAATGGGGACGGGTCGATTTTGTTGTGCATTCCATTGCCTTCGCGCCTTTGGAAGATTTACACGGTCGTGTGGTCGATTGCTCACGAGAGGGGTTCTCGCTGGCGATGGATATCTCTTGTCACTCGTTTATCCGCATGGCGAAACGCGCAGAGCCACTGATGTCTGATGGCGGCACGCTGTTTAACATGTCCTACTATGGGGCGGAGAAAGCCGTCGATAATTATAATCTAATGGGGCCTGTTAAAGCGGCGCTTGAGTCGACCACCCGTTACTTGGCAGCAGAATTAGGACCAAAAGGGATCCGGGTGCATGCTATTTCCCCCGGCCCGATCAGAACGCGTGCTGCGTCGGGGTTAAAAGAATTTGAAGCCTTGGCCGTGGATGGAGAAACGCGCTCGCCCCTTCGACGTTTGGCCACAGTGCAAGATGTTGGTCATGCCGTGGTTTACCTTAGCGCCGATGCTGGCCAAGTGTTGACGGGACTCACCCACTACGTTGATGCCGGTCATCACCTTAGGTTTTAAGCGCAACGAGGCTAACACATACTTTTTTGACTTGATCGATTATTGAGGAGCCCACCATGTCAGGGACGAATAACGAGGAAGTCATCGAGAATAAGACGTACGATGAGATTTCATTAGGCGATGAAGCGTTTTTAGAAAAGCGCCTCACCATGGAGGACATTAAGCTTTTTGCGATTATGTCGGGGGATGTCAATCCTGCCCATGTGGATGATGACTTTGCCAAAAGCAGTCGCTTTCAGGAAGTGATTGCGCACGGTATGTGGGGCGGAGCATTGATTTCTACCGTATTGGGGACAAAGCTGCCCGGTCCTGGCACTGTCTACCTCGGACAAACACTCGCGTTCAAAGCCCCCGTCATGCTAGGCGATGTGCTGCGCGTCGCTGTTCGTGTCGATAAAATGGACGAAAAGCGTCACCACATTGTGTTTGCTTGCCGGTGTGAAAACCAACGCGGTGATACTGTGATTGAAGGGGAAGCACGCGTACTGGCGCCCACTAAAAAAGTTCGACGTCAACGCACGGTATTACCAGAAGTGCGCTTATCTGAGCGCGGGCAGTTGCATGCGATTTTAACCGCGGCCGATCACCCTGATCCCATGCATACCGCGGTGGTGCACCCCGTTGACGACAGCTCGATCCGCGGCGCGGTGGAGTCGGCGAAGCAACAGCTCATTATTCCTACCCTCGTCGGGCCTCGTGACAAAATAATGGCGGCGGCGGATAAAGCTGAACTGGATATCCGCGACTTTGACATTGTTGATGTACCCCATAGTCACGCGGCGGCGGAAAAAGCGGTGGCTATGGCACGTGCGGGGGAGATAGAGGCGCTGATGAAAGGCGCACTGCATACCGACGAATTGCTACATGAAGTGGTTAAACGGGAAGGAGGGTTGAGAACTGAGCGTTGCCTCAGTCATGTGATGGCCTTTGATGTGCCGACCTATCCGCGCCCGCTATTTATTACTGATGCCGCCATTAATATCTATCCAGGGTTGGCTCAAAAGCGCGATATTATTCAAAATGCCATCGAACTGGCTCATGCGATTGGCAACAGTCATCCACGGGTGGCGATTTTGTCGGCCGTGGAAACCATTAACCCTAAATTGAATGCGACCCTTGATGCCGCGGCACTGTGTAAAATGGCGGAGCGTGGTCAAATAACGGGCGGTATCTTAGATGGACCGCTGGCGTTTGACAGTGCCGTCTCCGAAGACTCTCGCGTGACCAAAGGGATTAACTCCCCGGTTGCAGGGTGTGCGGATATCCTGGTGGCCCCTGATCTTGAGGCTGCCAATATGCTGATGAAACAGCTGAGCTACCTCGCAGATGCCACCGGCGCGGGTGTGGTGGTGGGGGCGCGTGTGCCCATTATGCTGACCAGCCGTGCCGATGATGCATTGACCCGCATTGCATCGAGTGCGCTGGCGTTGTTGCTTGCGGAGCATCAACGTAAAGCACTGGATAAGTATAAGTAGGCGACAATGGCGAACATACTGGTCATTAACAGCGGCTCGTCGAGTCTGAAATTCGCGCTGTTTGACGTCAATACGGATCCGGTTGAGGAGACGCGTTGGCAGGGTGTTAATCGGTTAATGGGTGGACAATTTTCCGGTTTGGGGACCCAAGGTTACGCGGTGTCCGTTGATAGCGGCGCGGATGGGCTTTCTATCCCGCCCGCCAACGCAGCGGATCACCATGCCGCGATTGTTTCGCTATTGGCGTGGCTCGAACCGCGAGGCTTTCTTGATAATCTGATTGCTGTCGGTCACCGCGTGGTTCATGGTGGTACGTACTTTCAGCAAGCAACGCCTCTTGATGCGCGCAGCGTCAAGCTGTTGGAGGCATTAACCTCGCTGGCGCCGCTTCATCAGCCTTATAGCCTTGCCCCGATTAAAGCACTTCAGACCCGATTACCCAACATGCGCCAAATTGCCTGTTTTGATACCGCCTTTCATGCCCAGCAGCCCAAGGAGGCGCGCCAGTTTGCGCTTCCTTACGCAATGTATGACAGGGGCTTTCAACGTTATGGTTTTCATGGCTTGTCTTACGACTTTATCTCGCGTTGCTTACCCGAGGTGATCCCGGATTTTGATTGCGACGCCAAAGTGATTGTTGCGCATCTTGGTAATGGCGCGAGTTTGTGTGCTATCCAATCACGACAAAGTGTGGCTTCCACCATGGGCTTTACCGCGCTTGAGGGGTTACCAATGGGAACGCGAAGTGGCGCCATTGATGCGGGATTAGTGCTGCATCTGATCACCGAAGAAGGCATGACTGCAGACGACGTCAGCACGCTCTTATATAAAGAGTCTGGGCTGTTAGGTTTATCGGGTATCAGCAGTGATATGCGCACCTTATTACGCAGCGATAAACCAAGAGCTAAGCAGGCGATAGCGCACTATTGTTATCGGATTGCGCGAGAAATCGGCAGCCTCTGTGCGGCAATGGGCGGTGTCGAACATCTGGTGTTCACCGCTGGGATTGGCGAGCATGCTGCACCTGTACGCGAGCGTGTTGTGGCACAGTGTGATTGGCTAGGTATGCGCTTGGACGCCTCGGCCAATCAAGCCAATCAAACGTGTATATCTGCATCGGACAGTAAGATTGGCGTGTGGGTTATCCCCACTGATGAAGAGCGCGTTATTGCCGCTGATTGTGTCGCGATGCTGTGATGACGATCGCTTCTTGGCGTTGCCTGCCGCCAATGGGGGACATATTGGCTCAAAAAGGTTCAAGGTGGATTGATGATTGCAGCGCCAGTTATACGCTAAAAGTGTGATATTCCATACAAGATTTTTTCTAAGAGTGCACCGAGCGGGCGTAAATCGTTATGCTAGCGCCGAGTTAGAGGATGCAAGGATGTTGTTATGATGCGCTGGGTATGGGTGAGCGTATTATTGCTTAGCCTCACAGGGTGTGCGCAGAAGCTTGGTCGGCCATTTGATATTAAAAATCTCGCCAAGTCAGACATGGATTTAATTACCGATATTCACATTGCTGAGATTCGTGATCTCAGCGAAGCCCTCATCGTGAAACTGTACAAGCGTAACCCGCGCGAGCTCAAAAAAGTGCCCGGCATGACGATTGAAAAACGCGTAGCGCAGTTGATGACGGCAGAACGCCCCGACAATGGCTTTCGAGAGCTGGGAGGAATGGATGGCATCGCGCTGCTGCCTTTAGCCTTTTCAAGTGAATTTGAGGGCGATCGCGTGTTTGCGCTCATGGCGGGTGTTACCGGCATGATCAGTGCGAGCTATAATCATCAACTTGAGTTTTTTTTGCTCGATGATATTGACCAACAAAAACTCTATAACAGTGCTCGAAACCTAGAAAAAATTGCCTGGCTTTTAAACAATCAAAAGGACGAACACGGTCAACTGCTGTTGCTGAGTAATGGCATGGGCAAAAATGGTGTGCCCAATTATAGTTACGAGCGCTTGTTGGGTCAGATGATTATTATTCAAGACATGATGGCCATTATGGTGGCGGACAGTACTAACCGTAATATTAATCAGGTGGTACACAGCATGGCGTCGATGACGTTCTTCCCTATCTAATTAACGAGGCGGCGCAATCACCGCCTCGCTCCTTACCAACCAATTTCTTGGCCTTGATAATCAATAAAGTTGCCGTTTTGACTGTCCGTTAGGGTATCGAGCACATGCTTCAACCCTTGGGCCGATGTGGCAGTATTGATAAGGGCCTTGGGTCCACCCATTTGCGTTTGTACCCAACCGGGGTGGAGAGCAATCGAACGAATGCCTTTACTTCGCAGGTCAATAGATAGACTTTTGATCACCGCGTTGAGCGCGGCTTTTGAACTTCGATAAATATACCCACCGCCTGATTGGTTATCACTCATGCTCCCGACTTTTGAGGATAGGAAAGCGAAAATGGGTGTATGGCCACTTTGGCTTGCCTTTTCAAGATGCGGGGTGAAATGTTCAGCGATAACCAGGGGAGCGATGGTATTGACTTCCAGCACCTCGCGCCAGGCCGCTGTATCCACGTCACCGAATTGATACCCTTTGGGGCCATATAGACCTGCATTGTTGATCAGTAAATGGATAGGCGTGTCGATAAGCTGTAATGCAAGTTGCTGTATTACCGTATGATCCGTGACATCTAATCCGTAGGTGGTGAGCGTTGAGTAACGGTTTTTTAGTGTCATCAAGTGAGGCGCAGAGCCGGGGAAGCGGCAGCAGGCAATCACCTGCCAACCGTGCTCGAGATACAGCTCAGTGAGCGCCAGGCCAATTCCACGGTTCGCGCCTGTGATAAGAAGTGTTGGAGTCATTGTTGCCTCATAATGGCCGGAAGTGTCCTTCCATTATATGACTAACCCTCCATCGACTTTAAGCGTTTGACCTGTGATAAAGCTCGCGTTATCGCTGGCAAGAAAACTAATCGCGTTGGCGATATCCTGCGCGGTACCCATGCGGCCCAAGGGTGTTTTCCCTTTCATCATCTCAATGACTTTATCGGGTAAATTTTCCGTCATGGGCGTTTCAATAAAACCGGGCGCGACACAATTGGCGCGTATTTGCGCACCGTGACGAGCGAGTTCTTTTGACCAAGTCTTTGTCATTGCAATCACGCCACCTTTTGAGGCGGCATAGTTGGTTTGACCAATATTGCCGTCGGTGCCGACGACCGAAGACAAGCTCACAATCGCGCCTTTCTCTTGCGCCATCATCAGTGGCGCGATGGCTTGTGTCATGGTAAAGACGCCCTTTAGATTGACGTCAATGACCGCGTCCCAGTCACTTTCGCTCATTTTGGTCAGCAGGTTGTCACGAGTGATGCCAGCATTGTTCACCAGCACATCGATAACTGCGTGTTGTTGGTGCAAGCTCTGCACCCAATTCGCGACAGCCTCTTGATCGCAGACATCCAGCGCAACGGGAACGATAACCCGATGTGCTTGCCAGTCTTGCATGTTGTCAATATTCCTATCTAATGCATAAATCTTGGTAGCGCCTTGTTCGACAAAGGTTTCAACGATGGCGCGGCCGATCCCTTGTGCGGCACCTGTAATGACACAGTGTTTACCGGTCAGCATGGTGTTTCTCCTCATTATATTCATCGTGCTTTTCTTGGGCGTTGGGTCACCTAAGCCCCTGCTTCTACGTTGGTATCTCGCGGCCAACGTCAGATAACGTGCAACAACTAGGCCAGTGGTGACATCCTCTATAGTAAATTGAGATATCAATTTGTGGGCGTATGGGCTAAAATTTAATCAAGTTGTCACCTTGTTCGAGAGAGGACCTATGCCGACGTCAATCAATTCGCAACCTTTAGCGCAGCAATACATGCAGCGTCAGCGCGATCGTCAAGATGATCAGGTCAATGGCGGTCTCAATAACTCGATGAGCGTGCAAGAGCGTGCCGAGCTGATCCGTAAAGAGCGAGAAGAGCAAAAAGAAGCCGCAGCATCGGGCGAGCAGCGTGAGGATAAGCGTGATTATCAAGCCCTCATTGATCGTGTGGCGGAACAAGAAGCGCAGAAAACGCGAGCGGATGCCTACAACCAACAGCAACAAGCGCTGATGGATCAGGTGCAAAAAACCATCACACCCAACGGCCAGCAAAACAGTTACAGCCTCAAGGTTTAATACGCCCACCCGCCTGCTTTTTGGTCGCCGCCTTTGGGCGGCGTTTGTGTTTTTGCTGTATGGTTTTCATCTCGCGTTGCAAAAATGTAAAATGTAATGGCGTTTTGGTTGCTATTCTTTACACTTGTTATTGGCTTAAACCCTTAAAAAAACGCGGTTAGCGACGCTTTCCTCTCACTGTTCAGCATAAGTGACACTATTGGTTAACATTTGATTAACCAGCTGTCCGCTTGTCTTCTCTAGTCCCAGTCACCGTCTAATGCTATCTCTAATGTTACACACAAGGAGGAAGCGATTATGACGTCAACCATGCAAGCACCTGTCAAAACGATTAATCCATTGGGCACAGATGGGTTTGAGTTCGTTGAATACACAGCGCCCGATCAAGCGGGTATCGATGCACTTAAGAATTTGTTCTCGTTGATGGGTTTTGCGGAAATTGCCAAACACAAGCACAAAGACGTTTGGCTGTATCGTCAGGGAGACACCAACTTTATCGTAAACGGTGAGCCCGAATCACAAGCGCAAGGCTTTGCTAAGCAGCACGGTGCGAGTGTCAACGCCATGGCGTTTCGAGTGAAAGATGCGGTACACGCGATTGCGTATGCGGCCAAACAAGGCGCCAAAGTGGTTGAGCCAAACATTGGTCCAATGGAGCTCAGCATTCCTGCGGTATACGGCATTGGTGATTCATTGCTTTACTTTGTCGACCGCTATGGTGACCAAAGTATTTATGAAGTCGATTTTGACTTTTATCCAGACTGGCAATCGCGCCTGAAAGAAGCGGATGCAGGATTGAAAGTTATCGATCACCTGACCCACAACGTCGATATTGGCAACATGGATGTATGGGCTGACTTTTACGAGCGTATTGCCAACTTCAAAGAGATCCGATTTTTTGACATTGAAGGCAAAAAGACCGGGCTGAAGTCGCGAGCGCTGACCGCACCTTGCGGAAAAATCCGTATTCCTATCAATGAGTCAAGTGATGACAAGTCACAGATTGCAGAATATTTGAAAGAGTATAACGGTGAGGGGATCCAGCATATCGCCATGACCACCGACAACATCTACCAAACGGTGCGGACGTTACGCCAACGAGGCATGGCGTTCATGGATACGCCGGACACCTACTATGAGAAAATCAACGAGCGTGTCAATGGCCATGAAGAAAGCATCGATGAGTTGCGTGATACCCGTGTATTGATTGATGGTGACGTCGACAGCGGTATCTTACTGCAAATCTTTACCAATACTGTTATTGGACCGGTTTTCTTTGAAATCATCCAACGTAAGGGTAACCAAGGCTTTGGCGAAGGTAATTTTAAAGCCTTGTTCGAGTCTATCGAGCTGGATCAAATGCGTCGTGGTGTATTGGACTAACCGAAACGGTACATAACAAACTCGCTTGAGGCTGCGATACGGGTTATCCGGATAAACTGACTCAAGTCGATAGGCTGTCGTTATTTGTAGACAACCTACGTTGTAGGCGCTCCTTTGTGAGCGCCTTTTTTGTTCTTTTTCGCCCACTAACTAGGACATTTCTCGCCCAAAATAAGATTAGACTCTATGATTAGCAGAGAAGCTTTTTCGATAAAAGGTGATTATGAAGGTAGGCAGCCCCCTGACTCGCCCCTCTCTTTCTGCGGGAATCATTACCAAGCTAGCCTTAAGCTGGACCGTACTGACTGCGTTATTTGCGGCGCTTCTCCTGCTGGGCGATTACCAAACGCATAAAGCAGATGTCGATCGCGCCTTGCAAGAGGTGGGCAACAGAGATCTCAGTGCAATGACTGGACATCTATGGCGTGTGGAAACGCAAGCGTTTGAGCAACGGATAGAGCAGCTCATCGCCCAACCTGAGATTGATTATATCCATGTGTATGATGCCGATGGCTCGTTAATTGAGCGTGGCGTGGAGCCTGCTGCACAATCGTTGCAAAAGCGTTGGTCGTTAATTGCAAGAGACGAGGGAAACGAGTATACCCTTGGGCAACTTGAGGTGGCGTCAAATTATACGGCGTTAAATGCCTACTTTGGTGATAGTGCCCAGTGGGTTTTTCTTGGATGGTTGGCTGTTTCAGGATTGGGGATCTTAAGCTCGATATGGATTGTCCGTCGCCACTTAGAAAGGCCGTTAGTGGCGCTACACCAGCAGGTCAACCAGTGGGATAATGGCGTACCCACGCCGATTCAGGTTCCCCCCCAATTCCATCATTGGCGAGGTTTTGAAACGCGTTATAACGCTATGATCACGGCGCTAGGGCAACAACTGGCGCAGTTGGAGGACGCTAAGCACGACGCTGAAAAGGCTAGCCAAAAGAAAAGTGAGTTTTTGGCCAACATGAGCCATGAAATCCGTACTCCAATGAACGGCATTATTGGGATGGCCTCACTGTTAAAAAGCACTCGCTTAAACAACGAGCAACAAGAGTTTGTCG
Source organism: Salinivibrio sp. PR6 (assembly GCF_001995955.1). NCBI lineage: Bacteria > Pseudomonadati > Pseudomonadota > Gammaproteobacteria > Vibrionales > Vibrionaceae > Salinivibrio > Salinivibrio sp. PR6. Next base: position 101,576 of record NZ_MUFA01000003.1, read on the forward strand.
AGATGTTGGAAACATCGTCGATGTCGTTATTAGATATCATTAACGACATCCTCGACTTCTCTAAAATTGAAGCAGGTAAGTTAGAACTGGAACCATTAGAGCTCAATATATTTGAGTTGGGGAAAGATCTTGAGAATCTGTTCATTCTCCGAGCGAAGGAAAAGCAGCTCGCTTTTCGCTGCGAAATAGATGCTGATATTTCCCCTTTGTTGATAGGTGATGCACCACGATTACGCCAAGTGATGATTAATTTGGTGGGTAATGCAATCAAGTTTACTGAGCGTGGGGAAGTGGTTGTCTCTATCAAGCAGGTGAGTGACGAGGATACGGCCAGTGTGCTTCGTTTTGAAGTGAGTGATACCGGGCCTGGCATTCCCGTTGAAGAACAAAGCCGTATTTTTGGTAAATTTGAACAAGGTGACTCCTTAACAGCAACCGCCCGAGGTACCGGGCTTGGGCTCGCCATCTCACAGCAAATTGTCAATTTAATGGGGGGGCGAATTACCCTCAACAGTGAAGTAAATGTGGGCAGTGTGTTTACCTTCACCGCGCGTTTTGATTGTGCGGATATTCCTTTAGCTACACCAGTTGAGGCGTATCTTTTCGCGGGCGCCCCGATGTTATTGGTAGACGATAGTCGTTTAAACATGCGCATCACCACGGCACAATTGAGCAACCTTGGTTGCCAAGTCACATGCTGCATGCACCCGGATGACGTGATTCCTTTAATTCGCGAACGCCTTGATAGCCATTATCCATTTAAAGTGATTTTACTCGATAAAGTGATGCCCAAAATGGACGGTTTTCGCTTGGCTGAACAAATCATTACCACGTTTGGAGATAAAAGCCCTGCGATCATGATGTTAACGGCGGCGCCCGATGCATTGGATAAGCCGCGGATTGAACGCTCAGGCATAGAGGGTTACTTAGGCCGTCCCTACCAATTTAATGACTTAAAAGCGCATTTGGTGCGCATCTTACAACAGCGCCAACCGACACTGGGGGTCGTACGATCTACCGGAAAAGGCACATCGCTGGCTGGATTGCATGTCTTGGTCGTGGAAGATTCCAAAGTTAATCAACGAGTGACTGAGGCGATGTTGACCCAACTAGGGATACATGTTCGCTCGGCTGCCGATGGTGAGCAGGCGCTGGCACTGTGGAAAAGCCAACCTTTTGACGCGATTTTCATGGATTGTCAGATGCCTGTGATGGACGGTTACCAAGCCGCTGAACACATTCGGGCACAAGAGTCGCGCTTTAATCGAACCCCCATTATTGCACTGACCGCGAATGCGACAACGGAAGACAAGGAAGCGTGTTTAGCCGCGGGTATGGATGATTATATTGCCAAACCGGTCAGGCAGCATGAGCTTGCGACCATGTTGAGAAAACATACCTTTACCTCGCAAACTTACTTAGTGACGCATTAATGACGTAATACAAGGAACGTGAGCTTAGTTACAAAAATATCAGAAAAAGTAAACAAATCCTGGGGCGGCTCACGCCATTTTCGTTAGGCTTCTAATCTTTTGGTGGGCGAAACACCTAAAACAATTAGAAAGCAAAACGAAAAGAGGAAACATGAAAATCAATAAACTGCTCTCAACGGCAGCTGCGTTGCTGCTTAGTCTCAGTGCGCATGCGGGTCAGCTTAACGTCATGGCGTATAACATTATGCAACTAAGTAACCTACAAGACTGGGATCAAGCTGAGCGTGCCGCCCGTCTGCCGCAAGCGATTGCCGATATGGACACGCAGCCTGATGTGATTTTGATCAGTGAGGCCTTTAACGCGGAAGCCGAGCAAGCGATGAATCAGCTGGCAAGCTTATACCCCTATCAAACACCCAATGTCGGTCAAGACTGCAGTGGGGAAGGTTGGGATGCGCTGACTGGAGATTGTTCCAATTCTTTATTTGTCGTGCGTGGCGGCGTGACTATCCTTTCTAAATACCCCATTTTGACTCAAAAGGCGCACGTTTATCATCAAAGCTTGAAAGGTAGCTGGGACTATCAAGCCAACAAAGGCTTTGCATACGTCGAGATCGATAAAGAAGGTGAAGCCTTTCACTTAATTGGCACCCATTTACAGGCAACGCACGATGGTATGTCTGATGAGGAGCACCAAGTGCGCCTTGGTCAGCTTAGCGAAATCAAAGACTTCATCGACAAGGCGGCGATTCCCGCTGACGAGCCTGTGATTATTGGTGGTGACATGAACGTAGAGTGGAGTCGCCAAGATGAAATCAACGACATGAAAGTGGCATTAAATGGCGCATTGCGGTTCACCGAGCCTGAAGTAACGTCTTTTTCCGCCAAGCATAATTGGTTCACGAAAGCGAACGCGTATCACTTTGAATATGACCTTAACTACAACACGACGCTAGATTATATTTTGTGGAGCCGTGACCATGCAGTGCCTGCCAATCAACCTGAGATGAAGGTGGTGCAATTAACCGCCAACGATGATTGGTATTGGGACTACCTTGAAGGCGAGTGGCCGCAAGCGGCTGGACAAACCTATCATGATGGTTACTACCATGAACTCTCTGACCACTATCCGGTCATGGTACAGTTTGAATTTGAGTAATTTCAGCGCTTGATAGAGTGCATTGGTACAGGGCTCAACCATGTTGAGCCCGTTTTCCCTCCCTCCCCCTATTAACGTTATCCAGACACCGCTAATTTCTTCGCGTATGCCAAGACAGTCTGGGATTTTGGACTACGCTTACTGAAAGGATTGCTGGGTACCTCACCTTGGATAAGGTTCCACTGAGATAAGCCGCAGCGTTGATTACTCTCTCACTTACTGCCTAACGATAGCGCTAGGTCGTTTGAGGACAACGATGAGAATACGAGGGAAGCATGAGTAGGCCGCGTTTCCATGTCATCTACGTTGACGATGACGCGCTCACATTAAAGGCGATTGGTCGGGTGATTCGCCGCTTGAAACCGAGTTGGGCTATCAGCTTGATTAAGAATCCTACCCATTGGGAGAAAGGCCTGTTAGATGATCAGTCCCCTTCTCTGGTGATCAGTGATCTACTGATGCCCAAGCTAAAGGGGGATGCGTTATTAGAGCAGGTTCGAGCGCGCTTTCCTGGTACGATACGTGCCCTGATAACAGGGGATACGCGCCAAAAAATTACCGAACTCGCGACGCCTAGTGTGCACTTCGTCCTACCCAAACCCTTCTCTGAAGATGACTTTGATAATGTGCTTAATAGTGTTGAGCGCCTCTATAAGTTGCCGATTGATGCTGAAACGCGTAACCGGTTAGTTGGTATTGAGGATTTTCCCGTCTTGCCTGACTGCGTGCGCCGTTTACGTGCCACGATTAATGATCCCCATTCAGACATGGAACAAATTGCACGAGTGGTCAGCGAAGAGCCTCCCCTAGTTGCCCGACTTTTACAGCTTGCTAATTCTGCTTATTTGGGCTTTCGAAACCGGACTTGGTCAATAGAAACAGCGATTAATCGACTGGGCATTCAATCGGTCGAGTCAATTGCTGCCACTATGGTGGGACATAATGCCTTTAAGCACTTGTCCACCAAAGAGCACTATGCCGTGGTGGATGAACATATTGAACTGGCTAATGTGAGTAAGTCGCTGGGACTATTCCTTGGGTATGACAAAGCGCATGCTGAGCGTTTGTATCTCGCATCAGTGTTGTCTTCGTTAGGGGAACTGATGGCGCGAGAGCTTGGCTGTCGTGAAAGTAGCAACAATCCCATTTGCGATTTACCTGCCCGTTTTGATACTGCGCTTGTCGTCTCGAGTTATATCATTATTTTGTGGGGCTATGATTTTGAGCTTGCAGAGATTGTGTTGGCAAGCGGCGCCATTCCGTTATCCCCTGAAAGTGAGCGAACCAAGGATGGCGCGCTATTGCATTACTGCCGGCAGTGGATTAATGCGAACGATATTGACAAAGCCAAGCTTTTACAGTCTTGGTCGGCCAATATCGGCGCTTTTTTTACTCAGTCGTATAAGGAGACGATTTGAATGTGCCGGATAACAATCTATGACGCTGTGGTTTGCTGTGCATGTGGCATAAACATGGAAGGGGAACGTGGAGGATAACAAGATTTCACCCGCGATTTTAAATGGGCTCTCTATCGCGGTATGTCTTATCGATCGTGACTATCGTATCGTTGACGCCAATACCTGCTTTCTTCGCAGCCTCAACGCAGCAAACGACGCCCTCGTTGGAGATGCGCTGTTAGCGCGTCTTCCTGCTCATCATCAATTTTTACAACAAAACATCGACACGGTTTTCTCGACGCAAGCGCCATTACAGTCATCCGGCGCTGTCATTATAGATATATGCGGGGATGTTGATGCGGCATACATATGGCAAGACGTCGAGTTTCTTCCCATTCTGTCAGTGCATGGCGAGGTCACACAGGTCGCCATTTGTTTTTATCGCCCGACAGCGTTGGCGGCCCCTACGCGAGAGGCTCTTCCCTCTATCCCAGATACTGAGCGACTCAAACGAAGCACTGAGGCGTATCAAGAGGTCGTTTCAGAACTCAAGCAGTTACAGAGTCAACTGCTTCAGTCAGAGAAAATGGCGTCGATTGGGCAAATATCGGCGGGAATTGCCCATGAAATTAATAACCCTATCGCTTTTATCTCCTCCAACATTCGCACGCTATACGACTATCTAGATAAATTTACCGCCTATGTCCGTTGTTTGGACGAAAAGATAGAGAGCACCGACAATAGGGCCTTACTGGCAGACCGACAGGTGCTAAAAGACGATATTCAATTGAGTTATTTACTCGAAGATGCCAGCGATCTGATTGAAGAGTCGTTAGAAGGGATCACGCGAGTGATGACGATTGTCAAAGATCTCAAAGAATTTTCACACGTTGACAATGGTGAATGGGCGGCCACTGATATTCGCCGCGGTATCGACTCGACACTGAAAATCATCCATAACGAGATTAAGTATGCGATTGAAATAGAGAGAAACTACTCGCCTCAGACACCTGATATCCTTTGTCAGCCCATGCAGTTGAATCAAGTTTTTCTCAATCTACTCATTAATGCGGCACACGCGATTGAGGGCGAGGGAAACATAAAGATTTCTGTCGCCCCCCTCGATGAAGAGCATCTGATTATTGAAATCAAAGATAACGGCCAAGGGATCCCAGAAGAGGCGCTGGCGACGATTTTCGAGCCATTTTATACCACCAAACCGGTCGGGCAGGGGACGGGGCTTGGCTTGTCCGTCTCGCGCGATATTGTTGTCGCTCACGGTGGCCAAATCACAGTAACCAGTGAGCAAGGAAAAGGGACGACGTTTACGATTGTGTTGCCTTGCTCGGGAAATCAGGCTGAGGGTATTTCTTCGCCAGTCCATGAGGTGATGAAAGGAGGGCCCAGCCCATGATGGCGTACACGGAAATTCTATTGGTTGATGATGAGCCGCATATCCTACGTGCGCTAAAGCGAGAACTGCGTCGTTTTGTGGCGCATATTCATACCGCAGAGTCGGGGCAGCAGGCGCTTGCTATTTTATCTGAACATCACATTGGCCTCGTGATTTCCGATTACCGGATGCCGCAAATGGACGGTGCGGAATTACTGATTAACATTCATCAACGTTATCCTGATATTGCCACCATCATGTTATCCGGACAAGCCGATTTGCCGGGTGTTTCCCGGGCCATCAATGCCGGCGCATTGAGCCAATACGTTAGCAAACCTTGGGATCGCGAGGTGCTGTGCGATACGGTTAAAACGATCTTGAGCAATAAACAAGCGTCTTTGCCGCACGACACGCTGACGAGATGCCTTTCGCAAGACGCCCTTAATCAGCGCATTCAAGCTATGGCGGTGGATGTCAAAACGCCGTGGTTGGTGGTGATTATTGATAGTCAAGGAACCAGCACGATTAATGAAACCCAGTCGGTGATGGCGGGGAATCATCAGTTACAGCATGTCAGTGAACATCTTCATCAAATAACGGAATTTCACTGGTACCGCATCGCAGATAAGTTTGTGGGGTTGTTGGCGTACTCCTCGACAGGTCATTGTTTGTTAAATACGTTGATTGAGAGCTTGAACCGTGCCAGTGAGGAGAAAGCACTACCTACACGATTGATGGTCAGCGCGCTTCGCTCTTGGCAGGAGATATCCTTCGAGACGATTCAGGCGCGTAAAGCGAAAAAAATACCGCTTTATGATGCGCACTATTGGCTTCCTTGTCCTGATGGGCATCAAGACGACGCAACGTTGCGTACTTTGATTCGCGATATTGAAGCCAAACACTTCGAGGCATTTTTTCAACCACAATTGAATATTGTGACTGACGAAATTGATGGCTTTGAAGCACTGGTGAGACGTCGACTCGAATCGGGTGGTTATCAAAGTCCTGCGGCGTTTTTGCCTTTGCTAAGTCAATACCAGCTCGAAGACGTGTTAACCACCGCGATGTTTGAACAAGCGCTGGAAGCGATTCGTTTATTACGTCAGGCAGACATTCTCAAGACAATCAGTGTCAATGTGACCGCTCGGCAGTTGGAGACGGGATTTGTGGTAGGCGTGATTCAGCGCCTTTTGCCTGACTATCCAGATGATGTCCCGCAACTGGAGGTTGAACTGGTCGAAACCGACAGGATCCATAACTTTACGCATGCCCACCAACAAATGGATTGTTTGAAATCACTCGGTATTTCCTGTGCGTTAGATGATTTTGGTACCGGCTTTGCTGGCTTTGAATCCATGTGTGATTTACCTTTTGACGTGATAAAAATTGATGGTCGCTTTGTTCGTAATATCGGCCAGAGTGAAATGGACGAAGTGATCTTGTCATCGATTAGCCAGAGTGCGGCGTTAATGAATGTAGAGGTGGTCGCTGAGTGGGTCGAAAATCAAAACCAAATTGACTTTTTGAGAGAAAAAGGATGCACGCGAGTACAGGGCTATGGCATTGGTGCGCCGCTTAGCCGTGATCATCTCCTGGAGTTTTTAGCGACTTTTAAACACAACAACATACCCTCTCAAGCATAGCGGCAGTGATTAAGCATTATTCGCCGCTGCATGAGTGACCTGACGCACGAGTGCGATGGTCGCTGTGGTGCCGTCCGTGGTTGAAGTAAGCTGTATCGTCCCTTGATGATGGCGAACAATATCATAGGCATAGGTCAACCCGAGCCCCATACCTTGTCCAACGGGTAAGGTGGTGAAGAAGGGATCGTAAACACGGTGGCTGTCATCTTGAGGTAGCCCTGGTCCTGAGTCTTTCACCGTGATGGTGCACAAATCGTCATTCTCCATACCGGCTACGTCAATATGATGTGTCATCGTTGCATGACCGCGTTCACAAGCTTGAAGTGCATTTTTGAGCACTTCTTTGAACAGCATGACCAGTTCGTCATGGCGGCCCATCACTGGAGGAAGTTGATAGATACTGGCAGCAATAGATATGTTGATATTCTTGGGTGGAGACAGGGTATTCAGCGCCTCATCAATCACCGCAAAGATTTCAACGCTTTGAAAGTGTTGGCGTGTTTGTTGATTATAACTGGAGTACTGCTGTAAGGCGGAAACAATATTGATGACACGTTGCACACAGTCGTTAGCATCGGCAAGGCTATCACTGAAATCATCGTAGATGTCATCCACGAAGTGACGTTGTTTCCAGCGAGTGAGGGTCTCAATTGGCTCTGATTGGTGAACAACTCGCTCGGCAATATCTGTCCACTTTTGATAGGTCTCGAGATACTCTTGACACATTTGAAGGTTACTTTTCACCACGCCGATGGGGTTATTGATCTCATGAGCAACTCCTGCCGCCATGGTCCCAATCGAGGCCATTTTTTCGCTTTCGACCAGCTTCTCCTGCGTTTGCTTGAGTTGATGATTTATCTCGCGTAGCTGTTCATTCGATTGCACTAGGTCAGCGGTACGTCGCGCCACCTTGGTTTCCAGCGATTGATTCGCTTCCTCTAACCGCTTTTGGTAGGTCTCGGTTTTGTTTTCGGAATCACGCAATGCTTGAATCATATTGGTAAACGCGGTAGCCACACTGGCCAGTTCATCTTTGCCGTGGGTTGAAATGTGAACGTTTCTTTTGCCACTGGCGATAGTATCGGCGGCGTTTTTAAGCTCTGATAAGCGCTGGGTGAGATAGCTCCCCAATAGATAAGAGAATAAGGCCACTAACAGCATCTCGCCCAGCACAATGAGCATGCTCCAGTTTTTGGCATCTTGTATCTGGCTCAAAAGGCCTGTTAGGTCAAAGCCAATCCAGACCGATCCAAACTCAATGTTCGACTCGGAAATGGTCGCGCGTACATCATACAGTCCATCCGTGACGGACTGTGCATTCATCTCAAGAATGTCTGTATTGAAAGAATCAGGAAGGTCCCCGGCTGATGATAGGACGCTTCCGTTATCGCCTACAACCGCGACATACATAATATCGCTGTTATGGAGTAGCTCTTGAGTAAAGGAGTCAACAGTGGCGAGATCGAACGATAACACCGCATTTTTTACCGTGGAAGCGAATAACTGGGTTGTTGAACTGGCACGTTGGTTGAGCCCTTGGTAGTTGGTGGTTTCTAAATAGTTGAGAGTCAATGTCAGCAGAATCGCCAACAGGATCGCCTCAATCAGGGCGACACCTAAGATGGTCTTTAATCGTAAGGACATGGGCTAGTCACTCAATAAGTGTTGCAACAGCGTAATGTTTAACGCTCTTACATCGTCCCAATCCTCATTCTGCGCTGGCTCTATCCCTTTAAAACTGATATTTCCCAGCAGCGTTTGGCCCTTTTTACTGTTATTGAGGGAGAGAAAGGCCGCTTTAATCGCATTGGCGACTTGAGGGTCAAGGTCGGGATGAAATGCGAACGCATGAGGTGTGTAGCCAGGGGTTTTCCATAATACTCGTAACTGTTTGCTAACCTCGGGATCGGTATTATTAAACGTCCGTTCAATGCCACCACCGGCAATAAAGAAATCTCGCGCAACGTTTAAATAAACGGAGTCATGAGACGAGACATATTGCGGTGTAATGTTTATGCCTTGATTTTTCAGCGCGGCACGAGGCACCACACTGGCGGCAAACGCGGCCGGAGAAGGAAACGCTAAGCGCTTGCCATCGAGCGCTTCAAGTGAGGAAATGGACGCGTCTTTTTTGACGACTAAAATACCGTGAATCCGCTTATCTTTTTGCTTCGCAAATGCTTGGTAGCCAGGTTTTTGATGGAAAACCGTATAGTGGTAAGGATTCATGTAAGCGACATCATATTCACCGGTGAGCACACGTCCTTCGAATTCGGGAATGTCTTTGGCAGTACGAAAGACAAGGTTGTACCCCGATTGTTGAGAGACGTACTTTAAAATTGGACCCCAGTTGTTAGCCAATGTAATTGCAGATTGCTGTGGCACGATACCAAAGGTAATGTCTCTTGCGTGAGCGTGGCTAACGAGGGTAATGCTGAGTAAAAAAGACAGCAAAATGACTTTCATTCATTCTTTCTCGCAATGTGATTGATGAACTACCAGACAGTGTAGTTACTGACTTCATCCCTTGCCACGCAATGAGGCGTGATTAAGCCAATGAAATCACATTGTAATCACACCACGCGCTTTTCTTATTTGGGACGAAACGGCAGTGATACCCACGCGAGCTGTTCGTCCTTAATGACAGACGACGGGGTGTCAGTGGGTGAGGGTATTGGTTGGAAAACCGGGAAGCTGCAACGTCCAGGCGCCCAGCGAGGACTGGGCGCGAAAAGGAACATAATTAAAACGTGGCGCTATAGCTTAAACTAAAGGTGCGCCCCTCACCGGCGTAATTGAACAGGTTGCTAAGCCCATAAGCACTGTATACTTTTTGTGCCTTTTGGCTCCAAATGGTTTGATAGTCTTTATCCAACAGGTTTTGGACGCCAAAATTAAGCTGACCCACCGGCAAGGTGTAGTAACCGTTTAGCCCAACTAGCTCGTAGCCTTCGATACGATCATTATCTTGGTCAGATAAATCACCGACATGCTGTAAGTTAAGCTCTGTTCCCCAATCGAAGTTATCGTAGCCTACTGCTGCCATCGCGGTAGAAGGGCTCGCATTGTAGATGCTCAGCTCATCCCAATGGCCATTATTTTTGATTTCGCTTTGCACTAAGTGGCCGTGCGCACGGCTATACCAAGTGTCAGTGAGGTAGTATTTGATTTGTCCTTCGAGGCCATAAATACGCTGTTTGTCACTATCTAACGTAACATCCAAGTTGCTGTTGTATTTGTAAGACTTATCCGACACAGAGTAGTAAGCCGCAATTTGTGCATTATAGTCTTGCTGCTGAGTTCGCCAGCCTAGCTCAAAGGAATTGGTTTTTACGCCATCCAGTTCCGTGTTTTGAACATTCACGCTATTGGTGAGGTTGCCGCCTGAATACTGTCCTTTACCGTAGAATTTGCCCGGGTCTGGCATATTAAAGCCCTGGCTAAAGTTGGCCCAAACTTGTTGGTTGTCGGTCAGGTCGTACTTTAGCCCTGCATTTGCGAGCCAAATATCTTTATCCGTCGTGCCACCGGGGATGGTATCCGCGCTGTTTAATTTTCCAACGAGTATTTTGGCTTGCTCTGCAAAACCGATAAAGTTATCGCCTTCATACTGAGTGTACTGATAGCGCAATCCGGCAAAAGCATTAAGTTTGTCGTTGATAGCCCAATCCAGCTGAGAAAATACGCCTACGTTTTGAGTCGTAAAATCTGGATAACGGCCTACATCACCAAGGTGCTTAAATTCTAGTCCATTGCTGGTTAGGCTTGTGCCTTGATCATAGAGGCGCTGGAATGCATCGAACTTCTCTTGGCTAAAATCTATTCCATAGTTAATCGTTATGTTGTCAAGACTTTTCTCAAGTAAAACTTTTGCGCCGATAACTTGGTTGCTTTGCTCTGAAGCCCCAAGATATTGCATTTGTAGTGCACTAACGGGGAACGGAAAGAACCCAAATGTTTCTTTGCGATAATAAGCTTGGGCCAGTAAGGAATGGTTAAAGACGTTAGCATTACTGTATTGAGCGTTGAGCATCATGCGTTCAGTGAAGGGTTGCTCATCCAATTCCAGTCCATCGGCGCGTTTAATCAGCGAATCATCTTTAAGACCCGCAAACATAGGCCCATAATCAATCCCATAATCCGTATCTTGCTGACTGTCATAGTATTGTGCAGTCAGGGAAAGGTGCTGTTCGTCGTCAGGGCTGTAATCTAAGCTACCCATCACATCAATGCTGTCATTGAATTGGGTATCGGTTTGGGTGACATCGGGCAAAATAGGATCGCCATTGCCGTCGTAGGCCGCGCCTGTGCCTTCATACGCCACTGACAAGCGCCCTTGCAAGGTATCACTGCCGCCGGAGACCGCGACCGCGGCTTTCTTGGTCAGGTCTTCGCTGTTGTTAAACCCAGTGGTGACGCCAGTCTGCACCTCGAGTTGCGCATCGCCTGCTTCACCTCGTTTGGTGATGATATTGATAATACCGCCGGTTGCGCCCGCGCCATAAATGGAGGTCGCGCCTGACAGTACCTCAACACGGGCGACATTAAAGGGGTCGATACTATCCAGTTGGCGGCTAATGGTGCGAGCGGCATTCAATGCCACGCCATCAATCATGATTTGCGCGCTGCGGCCACGTAAATTCTGTGAGGCGTTGGTACGTGCGTTGGTGCTGCCAAAGTCAAAGCTTGGGATCAGCTTTCCTAGTGCCCCTTTTAATGACTCACCGCCTTGAATTTCACGGGTTAATTCTTCATTGGTGATCACCCAGTTGGTGCTGGCTGAATCGGCGATCGTGGTTTGAATTTTACTGCCGGTGACAATGATGGTTTCGGTATTGGCCGCAGAAGGGGCGGCGTGGGCGAGATGGGCACTGATCACTAACGCCAGCGGTGAGAGCGAAAAGCTGACTGCTTTTTTGGTGTTCATAATTATCCTTATACGTTACAACCCTGCAGGGCATAGTGAGGCTGCCTCCCTGCAGATACGTCTACGTCACTACCTTTTTCCAGTATCAAATGATAATGGATATCATTATGATTATTGATATGTAACCTGATTGTCAATACATAGATAGTTGGATTGATGCATGTAATCTAGCCTCTTGAAAAAAGAGTATAAAAACGCAGTGACTAAATAAGCCTGTGTCTAGTGATATCCGTACGTCGACAAATCGTTTGGCACAAGCTAACGCGGTAGGGAATGATTGAAGAGGGGTAACATCTGGAAGCTATGAAGAAATCCATCAAAAAAGCCAGCTACTGGAGCTGGCCTAAGAACTGTCAACCTATTTTAGGACGAGACATTCCTTAATGTGGGCTTATTTGCCGCCCTTGCTTTGTTTAGTTAGTTCTTTGATAGTGCGGCTGATTTCACGGCGCTGCTTAGAAATTTCCGCATTTTTGATGATGTGGTCATCAACGCGATCTTCGTAATCGCCTTTCATGTTTTTGATGATCTCCACGATCTCTTCATAGGACATCTCTGGCTGGATGTAGTCGAGCAAGTTTTCTAACAGCACCACCCGCTTTTGGTTGTCGCGGATTTTCTTGTCGTTGTCCTGGATTTCGCGCTTCAGTTTGTTCTTTTGTCGTGAGTGCTTAACGATCTCGTATACGCTGGTCATAGTAGTCGCCTTCTATCTTTTGAAGTATGAAAAAATTAAACCACAAGCGCTGCCGCAAACCCAGTCTTTTCGCGCTTGAAGTGAGGAGTTTTTAAACACTTGAATGAAACAGGCGGGTGAAGAAAAGACATTGTGAGGCCAGTTTATCAACAACCTCATTAGCTGGCTAAACCGTCACCCTACCTTCTTCGCTGATTGATGGTGGCAACGATAACAGGTGAGCATTGACAGTGTCATGACACATATCAAGGCTCACCGATAACGTGGTAATCACGCTCAGTAGTCGGTTGGGCTGCCCTCGAGCTTGACCGATGAACCGGATGTTTTCATCATCGCGCCGCGCAACATGGCTTGCACTAGCTCAGTGGCATCGAATTTCGTCAGTGCTTCGTGCGCCCCGACTTGTTTGGCACGGTCGACACTGATATCACTTGATAGCGAGGTGTGCAATATCAAGTAAGCTTCCGCCAGTTTATCGTCGCTGCGGATTTCAAAGGCTAGCTCATAGCCATCAATCCCAGGCATTTCGATATCGCTAACAATAATATCAAATGGCTTGCCGGCTGAGGCGGCATTTTTCATCATTTGCAGCGCTTCTAGGCCGTTATTGGTGACAAAGTAGGGGATGTTTATACTATCAAGCGCCTCTGATAATTGCCGTCTCGCCGTCAATGAGTCATCGACCAAGAGGATATTCATGGGTTTGAGTTTCTCACGATCGACGTCGGCTAAGATGGGGTGCAGCTTGTCAGGATCAGAGGGGAAAATGTGCTCCATAATGTATTCAACATCAAGCAGTTGCACCAACTTGTCGTCGATGTTCATCACGCCGGTAAGAAACGCGCGTGTTCCTAAGGTTTCCGGTGGCTCTGAAATAGAACGCCAATCGCACTCGCTAATCTTGTCGATTCCACGGACCAAAAAACCCATCACCCGGCGCTGACAATCGGTCACGATAATGTAGCAAGACTCCCATTCTGACTTGGCCACGGGTTTGTAGCCAATCGCTTTTGCCATATCAATGACAGGGGTTGCGATGCCACGGAAGCTAGTGGTTCCGATCACCGTTGGGTGAGATCCCGGCAAATCCGTGAGCGGCTGAAAAGGAATGATTTCTCGTACCTTCAGCGTGCCAATCGCGAAAGATTGGGTGGCGGTGAGGCGGAACATCAACATGCCTTGTGCTTGATTCGCTTTGCTCTTCATAGCATCACTCTGCGTGTTATCGTCAGTCTTCTGATTAGGGTAACAGTGTTGTCTCTAAACACCTATTCTTACCCCAAGGATAGGGCTAATGGGTGAAAAGATAAAACTTTTGCCTGCCATTGTCTCACATTTGAAACTTATTGATAGTCTCATTTAAACGTGGTGTATACCACGCTTTTAGGTCACGGTTTTTGCTAAGATAGCGAAAGATATAGGCTAAGTGAGCCAGTCATTTAGGCGTCACCTTCTGCAAAGAGGTTGCCTGTGGCTGTATCTTACCTAAAATAAGAAAGAACACGCTTTTTGTCTCGGTACTTGAAAGTCTCAGTGCAACGCGACACAAAAGCCCCAACATTGAGGCACGTTAGCAAGGATTTACGTGTCCGGATAAATGCGAATGAGCAGTAACACGACGGTTGAGTAGACTATGACCAATATTTTAGATTCGGTAGATTCGCGGACACGATTGGTGGGTGAAAACCGCCTCGAGCTTTTAATGTTTTACCTTGGCTCTACCCAACCTTTTGCCATCAACGTGTTTAAAGTACGTGAAGTCATCAAAGTGCCAAAGCTCAACCAAATGCCTGGCTCCCATCCGAACATCCGTGGCGTTGCCATGATTCGCGGCAAATCTATTCCGGTGATTGACCTACGTCAGTCTATCGGCATGGGCTCGATAGGCATGTCGGATGAATGTAACGTTATCGTGACTGAATATAACCGCACCATCCAAGCGTTCCTCGTTGGGCAGGTGATCAATATCAAAAACATGGGCTGGGATGAGATCATGGAGCCGCCTTCCAGCTCTGGACGCAATAATTACTTAACGGCCATTACTCGCCAAGACTTTGATGGTCAAACGCGTTTAGTGGAAATTGTGGATGTGGAAAAAGTGCTGGCTGAGATCGTTGCGTATGAAGTTGGCGTTTCTGAAGATGTCCTCGACCCGCAACTGACCCCTTATATGACAGGGCAGCGAGTACTGGTTGTCGATGACTCATCCACGGCGCGCGCGCAGGTTAGTGAAACCTTGTCGCAGTTTGGCGTTGAGTGCATCATCAAGAAAAATGGTGCTGAAGCACTGAATTTGCTCAAGAGTTGGTGCGATGAAGGCAAAAACGTGAGTGACGAAATTTTGCTTATGATCACTGATGCGGAAATGCCGGAAATGGACGGTTATAAACTGACGCATGAAGTGCGCTCTGATAGTCGGATGAGTGATTTGTACATTGCACTGAACACCTCACTAAGCGGTAGCTTCAATGAGGCAATGGTTGAAAAAGTGGGCTGTAATCAGTTTATCTCTAAATTCCAGCCCGACCTTTTGGTCAATGTGGTGCAGGAGCGTTTGCGCCAAGTCGTGGCGAGTTAAACCGCCTAGGCACCAGTGAAAACAAAAAGCGAGCCGTGGCTCGCTTTTTTTATTGAACATTGAGGGGGTGACGATGAAAACGGTATTTTTGATGCGCCACGCAAAATCGAGTTGGGATGATCCGAGCCTCGATGATCACGAACGTCCGCTCAATCCGAGAGGATTTCGGCAAGCGCCGCAAATGGCGGAGCGCTTGAATGCTTGGTTGCACCAGCCACAAACGATTGTGACCAGCACAGCGCAACGCGCGAAAGATACGGCAGTGCTGGTGGCACAAACGCTGACCGATAAGCCGCCCATTGTTTTAGAGGAAACGTTATACAGTGAGCATGCATCGGCAATCATTCATACCATCCAAGCACTCGAGTTAGAGCAAGATGTGGCGATGATTATTGGCCACAACCCCGCACTAAACAATTATTTGCATGGAGTGGGAATGACCAAGGATAACTTGCCGACCTCAGGTGTGGCGGTGGTGCAGTATCCCGTCGAGCACTGGACAGAGGTTGCGAATACGCATGCACAGCTTTGCTTTCTCGACTGGCCTAAGCGACTTCGAGGCTAGCGTCGTCTATGGAACAGGATGCTGTCATATGCATACTAGATATGGTGCGCTCTGAACTATATTTAGCGCTTTGATTGTAAAGTTATCTACTGTACCTGTGGATAACCCCGTTAATTTCTTTGTAGGCAATGGCGGCAGTACGCGTGAGTCGTGGAGAGCAACCCCAAGACGATCGATTGAGCAAAAAACGACCAGTTTGATTGACGCGATATGGCGGTTTTTCACTTGTGTTGCGGTAAATGTGCGATACTCGTAACACCTTGGTCGTACGCGTATTATGGGGGATGGGCTTGGTAGCAAATTTATTGGCGTTCACAGGAGAGCAGTCGTGATCACAGTAGACAAACATGAGGGCTTATCAGTCAGGGTGGCTGTGCTCAACGAGGAAGTCAGTGCCCAAGAGGTCGAGTTTTATCTCTTCGTCCCTGGTGAGCTTAAGTTTGGTAAGCATGTGCTTTCTGAAGATGAGTTTTACTACCGTGTCCTCGCCAATAGTCGAACGTATTTTACGTCTCGTTATCATCTGCCCTTGGTACATGCTCGCCTAGCCAGTCGTGACAAACTGCCAACCGAACAATATCGAGTGAGCTTGAGTCTCTATGCGTATCAGTATGCCTTATCGCTCGAAAAAGCGACGCACGATTTTTTTGAATCCGTTTCTGGGCTAGAGGATGAACAAGCGTTAGAGCAGTTAGAAGATACGATAGAGATGGCGGTGGAGATTTTACGGCGACTCCGGCGCTACAAACCGCAAAATACCAAGCTACTCAAGTATTACCATAATATAGACAACTATTTATCTTGGTTGACGGAGCAACGTTTTCTGTCGTTATTAGCCCATATGCCGCGTGGAAACGTCTACAAGGGGGTACGCCAGCAATTGATTGAATTGTGCCAAGCTGAAGAGGCACACCGTCTCGTTAACCGTTATAACTCGGATAAAGCACGGCGCGATCCCACTCGTATGGTCAATAAGATGCGCTTGGCGCGCCGCTTGATTGAGTTTCCCGTGACGATTCGCCAAGTGCCGCAGGCGCTAGGTAAAAATCTTAACAAACTGGCTAAAGCGTCCGCGACGGCGTTTGTGATGTTGTTTGTCACCACTGTTATTGTCCGTGCACGTCAATATTTAGGCGAAATCACCCTATCGTTCGTGTTGGCCATGGCGGGTGTGTATGCATTGCGAGAGATCTTTAAAGATGATTTACGTGACGCGTTGTGGCGCTGGATTCGTAAAGGACGTCCCAAGTGGCGAAAACGTTTTATTGACCCCACATCCAATCGACAAATAGGTCGGCAGTTAGAGTGGCTAGATTATATGGATTTTGCTGCCCTACCCGATGAAGTGAAGAAATTGCGTCGTGGCAAACTGCGTCAACGGGAAGAGGCGGTAGTGCGTCTTAAAGTGAAAACACAGTTAGAGACAACCCGTTTTTTGTCGGGTTATGACACCACTCGTGACGTGTGGAAATTTGATTTCCGGTCTTTTTCTCGCCTTATGGACCGTGGTAGTCAGCGCTTATATCGGCTTAATGAAGGCCAAGTACTCAAAGATTCGGTTGAAAAGCGGCATCAATTCAACCTTATTAGTTGTCAGCGGTTAAAAGGGCAGCCGACGGTGTATCAGCGTTGGAAAATTACGGTTAACCGCTCAAAAGTGGTCGATATAGAAGAAGTGTTTGATTAATCATTCATCAATAACTTGTCTTTATGATTTAAGTGATCGATGCAGAAAGCATAAAAGTCCAGTGCGGATAGCGGTTTGGCGAAGAAGTAGCCTTGGAATTCGTCAACGCCCATCTGTTTTAGGCTGGTGAGTTGTTCTTGTGTTTCGACGCCTTCGGCGACCACGCGAATATCGAGCTGATGGGCCATATGACAAATGGTATCGACTAACACATGCTGGCGCGGTGTATTGGCCATGCCGGTGACAAATGAGCGATCAATTTTGACTTTATCAAAACTCAGGTGGCTGAGTACCGACATGGATGACCAACCCGTGCCGAAATCATCCAGCGCTATCCGAATACCGACGTCGCGCAGTTGATTCATCAGCAGATTGAAGCGACCAATATCGTCGATGGTCATCGTCTCTGTGACCTCAAAAATCAGTTGTTTACGTTGTTCTGGGTGATCGGCAAATACAGTGATCACATCGGCAATCAAGGACTCGTTGAAAAACGAGTCAGACAGGTTAATCGCAATATCAATGCGGTCATTAATGGTTTGCCATTCGGTATTTAATGCCAGATAAACTTGACGCAAAAGCCAGGCGCCTAATCTCCGACCCAGGCCTGACTCTTCGGCGACATTGACGATGAGCTCTGGATCAATGGGACCAAACTCAGCATGGTCCCAGCGAATCAGACACTCACAGCCAAGGCGTCTTGACGTCGCTGCCACCATGGGTTGAAACAATACATAGAGTGTCTCTTGATAAGGGTCGTCAAGGTGAGCCTTGAGCTCATCGCGTAATTGACGACGTTGCTTCGCTTCTTGTTCGTACTCCGCTTTAAATATATCAACACTGTCTTGCGTCACAGGCGCTCGTTTGGCTTTCATCAGTGCAAGGTCCGCGTTGTTTAACAGTTGATTGGCAAACTGACGATGATTTCTAATGACATTGTCATCCAAATCGAGGCTCTTTGCGACGCCAATAGCCACCGCTAATCGATGACCTGGGTAGACACTGTCGATCGCGCTTCGCAGCGCGTTGCACAAAGGCTGAGTAAAGAAGCTCAGCTGACGATTGTCGGTGTATGCGAGAACCGCAAACTCATTACTACTGATCCGCGCGCAAGGATAACCGTAAGGCAAACACATGCTTTTTAATTCATTGGCTAACTGTGTTAGCGCGACATCGCCTTGTTCGTATCCCATCAGGTCATTGATGTCTTTAAAACGACGAACATCGATCAGCAATAAGGTATGTATTTGTTTTTTATGTGCTGCTTTGTAGAGATACTCCAAAAGGTAATTGCGATTGGGTAGGCCAGTGAGACTATCGTGCCATGCCATTTTTTGCTGTTTGCTACTATTGCGATAGAGGCGAAAGGCGAAAAAAATCAATAACGACATCAGTATAATGATGGCCGCGTACATGGTTTTTATTTGGTCTTGTAAAAATTCACGCTGTTCGATAGCTGCCGGCCCGGTAAAATTATTGACCATCAGATTTCGTACCTGAGGCAGCACAATATCCATTTCATGAAGAAGGCCAGAAAGTCGCTGCCGGTCACCGTTCAATACCGCTTGCTCATGTTGCTGAATTAAACGAAAAGCACGTTGTACCACGGGCTGGGCATCAAACGTACGACGCATGGGCGCAGCCTCTTGGCTGCTTAAAAACGTGTCATAACGACTCCATAGGATGTCATAGGACAGGACAAGGGACTGTTTGTCTGAGGCCGTGGCGAGGTACAAGGCGAGCTCATTACGAAACTCTAAGGTTTCGAGCTCCATTTGTGCTAAAGCCCATGCTGACAATTGGGTATGCAGTGCCTGTCGTGCGTAGGCATTATGAAACTGGTAAAGCGCTGAGGCCGCGAAGGCTAACGTGGTAAATGCAAAAATGATGAAACCGATAAGAGGGCGCTTTACCATACCAATATATTCCTTTACTGCTGTGTTTTGCCTAGCTGCTTGTGGTCTAGCCTAGAGGCTCGTGGAGTAGGCAAAAACCGTGGTTGAGCCAATAGGGCTGTTGTTATTCTTTTTCTAATATTTCGATATGGTTAACTTGCCACACCATACGGCTGTGTAAAATCTCATTATCGTACTGATTAAATTCGGATAATGGGTAGATAACCCAAATCGGCCCTTTGTCGCGAATAGGCATCCACTCGCCGTTTTTCTTGATGGCGAAAACAGGGTTGTACTTATTAATCTCGTCAGTCGGCATTTTGGACCAATAATCATTGAGGGCGTGAACTTTCAATTCATGGCCTTGCTTGTCATACGTTTTTAACAGTTTTTGTGCTGACACACCGAGAAAAACCTGCTGACCTTCCGTCCAAGGGGTTTCCGTTTCAATTGTGCGGTCAGCCAGCTGCATCAGCTCCTCACGAGTAAAGGATTGCTTGGCGACATCACCATAAATGGTCAAAATCGGTCTTGCTTCGACAGCATGACTGACCAGCATGAGACACAACAGCGCTAGCAAAATGAGTTGGCCGGTATAACGGCTTTTGCGGATAGTATATCTGGGATCGTACGTTGTCATGTCACACTCCTTATTATCTCCATCTTTTTAAAGCTAGTTTGTGATTGAATCTAACTCAAGACAGAGCGGTGACCGCCATGATATACGCTCCGAAGGAAAATGGGAAAGGGTCCATTTCTCCCGTAGTAAGGGTGGGTGGATCGTGTAAATCGATCAGACACAGTCACGAGATTTATTGTTGAATTGAAAAAGAAAACTGCCCACGCATAGGGCTAGGGCAGTTTAGCAAAGCCCGATAAAAGGCATAAGCCGGTCGGGCAACAAGGGGCAAGCGAAGGAGTCTTGTCACTAAAAACATAGACGCTAGCTTGGCGGGTGTCTAATTATTTTTCGATAATTGGTGTCGCCTGTTTGTTTAAGTAGGCAATGATATCATCCGATTCGTACATCCAGCGCGCCTCGCCGTTTGCCTGTTGGATACGCAAACAGGGTACTTTGATTCGCCCTCCCCCTTGTTCAAGCTCTTTTCTGGCATCCATGTTGCGCTTCGCGTCTTTGGTCTGAAGCGGTAAGCCGAGTTTTCGGCTTGCCTGGCGCACTTTTACACAAAAGGGGCAGGCCGCGAATTGATATAGAGTGACCTGCTGTGCCAATGTGTCCATCGCCTGCTTTTGCGCTGCGTTTAATTGAGGGGATTTGGGTTGGGTCAATGACTCTACAACCAGAATAATTTTACCTAGGATCCAACGAATAACGCCCATATAACCTCCATGCGTTGACAACGGCATAGAGTGTAACACGTGATACACGTTTGCCCATCTTGAGGTTAGATTGTGCCCTTATAGAAACAAAGCGTTTCTCTCTAAGAACAGGATGGCATTGTACCCGTTAACCTGCCTGTTAAACTATTGTTTCACTTACCTCATGATAAAAAGCAAACGATTACGAGAGCATTATGACACTGCAAGCCATTGACTTTACTGCGCCTGATGCAGAGCAGGCGTTTGTTAAATCCCTACGTGAAACAGGTTTTGGTGTATTAAAAAATCACCCATTACAGCAACAATGGGTCGCCGATATCTATCAGCAATGGGAAGGTTTTTTTAATACCGAAGACAAGCACCGCTTTACCTATAAGCCCGACACGCAAGACGGCTTTTTTCCCTCAAAAGTCGCAGAGACCGCGAAAGGCCATACCAAGCGTGATCTGAAAGAGTTCTTTCATTATTACCCATGGGGACAGTGTCCAGACGCCTTGAGAGGCAATTTACAGTCTTATTACGAGCATGCCACGCATTTAGCGGAAACCTTGCTCTCGTGGGTTGAGCGCCAATCCCCATCAGATATAAGCCAACACTTCTCGCAACCACTCTCCAGCATGATTAATGGTAGCCAACAGACCTTATTGCGTGTCTTACACTACCCGCCGTTAAAGGGTGATGAAGAGCTTGGGGCGATTCGAGCGGCTGCTCATGAAGACATTAATTTGCTGACAATATTGCCTGCTGCCAATGAGCCTGGCTTGCAAGTGAAAGCGAAAGATGGGAGCTGGTTAGATGTACCTTGTGATTTTGGTAATTTAATCGTCAATATTGGTGATATGCTTCAAGAAGCATCCGGCGGTTATTTCCCTTCTACCACTCACCGTGTCGTGAACCCGGAAGGTGCGGATAAAACCAAAGCGCGTATCTCGCTGCCGCTATTTTTGCACCCTAAGCCAGATGTTGTACTGTCTGAGCGCCATACGGCTAACAGTTATTTGATGGAACGCCTCCGTGAGCTTGGCGTGATCGAGTAACACACTTTTATGCTTGCCGAGGTCATGTTTGACGCTCGGCAAGTCTTGTCTGTTTATGTCTCCCACCGTGTATGTTCTACCATTATCGCAGCGCGTCTTCGACACGTTGCGCGGTTTGTGCATCAACCCATTGATGCCAAACGGCAGGGTAGCGGCGAAGAAACTCGTCTGCGGCTATTTCACCGTCTGCCTGGTAGGTATCCATCCAAGCCAGCATGTCACTCATTACTTGGTTATCGTATTCACGGCGGCTGATATAGTTAAATGCCGCGGGCGCTTGCTCAGCAAATGATGCTGTGGTTAGTGAGTGCACGGGAGAGGTGGGAAATGCGGTGACCTGGGGTGAACGGCAGTCCGCTTGGGTGATACATTGTTTGTAGTGCGCTAAATTGACATCGGCACCCAAATCGACTTTAACCATTTCATACTTTCCCATCACAGGGGTCGGCGCCCAATAATAACCAAACCAAGGTTTTTTTCGCTCATTGGCTCGTGCGATGGTACCGGCTAAGCCTGCCGCAGAGCCTGGGTCGACAATTTCAAAGCCGGCTTTGTCCAATTCAAGGGCGTTAAAAATGTGCTGGGCTGAGATTTGACATGTCCACCCCGCCGGGCAGCCCATAAATGCGGCTTTGTCAGGGTCTTCAGGGTGAGGGAACAGCTCTGGATGCGCTTTGATACCTTCAATGGTCGCTAACTCGGGGTGTTGATCGACCATGTATTTGGGTACCCAAAAGCCTTCGTTGCCACCTTGTGAGAATGCATCGCCTGCATACCTTAACCGTCCCTCTTGCACGCCTTTATCCAACATTGCTTTGTGTGAGTTTGTCCAAAACTCTGGGGCAATATCAGGCTCGCCTTTTTCTGTCATTGAGACGCCAGTAGGCATGGTGTCGCCTGGGACAAGAGAAGCATCACACCCATACCCATGGGCTAAGATAAATTGATCAACATGTGCCATGAGTGTGGCTGAGTTCCAATTCATATCCGCGATAGAGACCTTGCCACATGCCGCGTCATCGCTGGCTTGGGCAAGGGGGGAGCAGGCCAGTATTGAGCCTATCAGTAGCCGCTTTAGCGTCCCTTTCATGATGTGTCCTTGATAGATGAGTGCTTTATGTATCGAAAAAGTAACATGGGCGAATAGGGCGATCTATACTCAACGCAACCGATCTTAATAAAAATACTGAAATCCCTATTAGCGGACGACAACGAACGCCATTATGCCAAGAAAAGAGCAACTTAATGCGATAGAAAAAAACCAAGAAGCCATCGCTTTAGCTGTGACTCACGCGGTACTTAAGTTGGGGGTGGCAACCTTGGTGCGTGTTCACATTCAGACGCCTACTAAAGCTTTGTTCCGATTTAATGGGTTGTTGATTGGCAGTGATGGACAACGTTTTTGTTATCTGCAACTGCCTAAACTGTCGAGCCAACAGAAAAAGCAGTACTTTGGGGCGGGTTATAGTTTACGTCTTCATGGTGTTTCTGCCGATGGATCGCTGATTCGATTTGGTGGAAAAGTACAAGGCTTGATGGAAGCTCACCATACCCTTTTATGTGTCGAGCTTGTGCGTGACGGTGCGAGCGCCACGCCTTTGCGCCAAGACAAGCGTTTTAATGTCGAGCTCTCTGCAGCGTTAAATATAGACGGTAAAGCCAGCGTGTCCGTGACGATACACGACCTCTCTGTGGGCGGGTGCTTGTTTTCTTACCGTGCGATTGGCTTGCAGATTGATGAGGAGCAAAGTGCAGCGCTTAGCTTGACAGGTATCCCTGCCAGCCAAGCGTTGACAATGAGCGGCGTGATATTGAGTCACCGTCTTAAAGGTGAGCGTTATCATTGTGGGCTTAAATTCGACGACCGTTCTAAGTCACGAAGCGCGTGGTTAGTCACCAATTTAGACTACGACGGTGAGCAATATCGTCTGTCGATACCTCACAATGATGGCGAGCTGACCTCCAGCCTTTCTATCTAAGACTGAGGTAATGGTGTGACACGCAGTACACTGCCGTTTCTTCTATCGGTGAGGATGAGTAAACTGCCATCACGTGCTTGGATCACATCGCGAATGCGGCCAAACTGACCCTCTAACATTCGCTCTTCATGCCTGACTTGGCCGTTCTCCAGCTCTAGCCTTACTAACAAGCCAAACTTTAACGACCCGAGCAGTAAATCCCCCTGCCACATCGGAAACTGCTGGCTGTTTACCATCGTCATGCCTGATGGTGCGATAGAGGGATCCCAGTAATAGACAGGTTGACGCATGCCAGGCTTGGATGTGCCTTCTCCGATCTGTGTGCCTAGCCCATAGTTAACGCCATGTGTAATGGTTGGCCAGCCATAGTTTTCACCGGCGAGGATTACGTTGAGTTCATCGCCACCTTGGGGGCCGTGCTCATGTGCCCAAATACGGGTGCCGTTGTTATCTAACGCGATACCTTGAATATTCCGGTGCCCGAAGCTGAAGACCTCCGATTGCTTACTCGGTGTTTGGACAAAAGGGTTTGACTCGGGCACGGTGCCGTCATGATGAAGGCGCACAAGAGTGCCAAGATGGTCATCAGCGAATTGAGCGCGATCACGGTGTCCTCGGTCACCGAGGGTAATATACAAATACTCAGGCGTGACTAATAAACGACTGCCAAAATGGCGCCCGCCACCGCGCTTGGGAAGAGCTTTAAAGATAACGCGACTGTCAATCAGTACATCCTTAGACAGTGTGGCCACCATTACCTCAGTGCCTGCCTGCCCTTGCTCGTCGACGGCGGCATAAGAGAGGTATAAACGCTGATTGGTCGCAAAATCAGGCGCCAAAGCAATATCTAATAGCCCCCCTTGCCCCTCTTGAAACACGTTTTTCGGGGTACCTAAAATGGAGACGACCAGGCCATTGGGGGTTAAGCGCTTCAGGTTACCGTTTCGCTCAGTGATGAGCAGATCGCCATCCGGAAGTTCAGTGATCCCCCATGGGTGAGAAAAACCGGACTTCAGTGTTTCAACACGAAGGTTCACCGCCTCCGTGTTGATGGTTTTCGCGTGGGTCGCCCCTACAATGCCTAGGCAAAGAACCAACAGGCAGAGTCGATGCAACATATGCATTGTCAGCTCCTGTTAGTGCGTGCGTAGTTTTTGGTATAGACGGTCTTTGAGGTGCGCGCGCTGTCGTTTCATGGCGGTAAAAACATCGTCGCTGGTAGGGATTTGGTTCATCTCTAAACCACGAATATGATGATCGAGTTGATGGTAGCGTTGTGCATCGAGCTGAAACGCTGGGTCATATTGTTTCAGATGATGGATACGATCGCGGTGCTCTGGGAAATCAAAAACGAGTGCGTGGTTTTCTCCTTGCATAAAGCCTCCTGTTATCGGCCTACCTTTAATAAGGTTAGGCCTGCTTACCGCGATTATCCAAATTTCATCGATGATAATCACGGTGATGTAGCAGGCGAGCTGTCTATGTGTTTGTCTTTTCCGGAAAAGAGACGCGTTGACCATCGGTCTTCAGAAGGCTAATGGTGCGTGGAGAGCCATCTTCATTCAGGGTGACCAATCCCACGGCGCTGGCATTGACGAGACGCTTCGGGCCTGGCGTATCAGGGTCGCGCCGGTCAATGCGCATACGCTTACGTTTCGTGAGCCAATTCAGTGGAGACAGTGGGCTGAATAAAACGCGATCGCACCACTCGCAAAAGCTGAGCAGTGGCTCGGGGAAGCGGTTTTTGAAACCACTGGCAGTTATTTGCCACAAACGCGGACTATGGGTGCGAAATCGGATTCGGATATCATAAGCAAACGAGTAATGCACATCCCCAGATAAAATCACATAATTGGTGGGTGTCCGTTGATGGCGAAAAATACTGAGTAGCGTATTGGCACTCCCTGGGTGTGCCATCCAGTTTTCCGCATCGACGACAGTCGGCGCGCCTAGCCAGGTCGCGACTCGTTGCAATACTTCAATAAACTTAACACCGAACATGGGGGCGGCAGAGACGATCACCGCGCTATCATGCCTTAACAGATCATGTTGAAAATCCATCAGCGCTTCCCAGTCCATCAGGCCAGACGGTTTATTCATTCGTGACTCGGATCGCCAGCGACGAGTGCGTGTATCTAACACAACGAGATGTGGCGTCGTTGGCACCGTGTAATGCCAGTGTTCAAAGCGTAGACATTGCTCCACCATGGCTTGATGCGTCTCTGTTTGTGTATCCAGATCGCAAACACTCATGGGCTGATAGGCGCTTTGGCGGGCGGTAGTGAGAAAGTCTTGGCTAAAGTTATCGGGCGCATTGCCCCAACCTTGGCACAACCAGTAAGCCATCAGACCATTGCCGATAATGCGACGAGAAAAGGGATTGAGATACGCGGCGTGCTCCCAACCGACGGTGATATTCCAATCATCCGTGATGTCATGGTCATCAAAGATCATATAGGTTGATAGGTGTGCGAATAGTCGCTGCACGCTGGTTAAACCGGAACGAAACGCATTGAGTGCGAGTGTTTCTTGTTGATAGCGCTCGCGTTGACTGTCGGTCAGTTGACTGGGGGGATGAAGATGAGGTCCGTCTGTTAGCGCCCAAGAAGCGGGCGCCCAAACCAGCAAATACATGGCGACGTGTTCTGCAAAGCTTATCAAGTGATTGGAGACGGTTTTGGATGTAAAAATAGGCAGTGGTTGACCAAACAGTCTCTCTAAACGGCCGCCCTTTTCCGCGCGCTGGCTAGGGAGGAGCTTGCCGCGTTGAACATAGCTGTCAGGGTGTGTATCCAAGGCACGGCAGTCGACAATGGGCGCGGCCTCGAAATACTCATTTTTAAGACCTAATACGGCAATTAACCGGCGAATACGCTGCAGCATCGGCGTGGCGACGTCATCTGCGTAGATTTGATCCCCACTCATAATCAACATATTAGGCCAGTGTGTCATGGGGGTCGTGGCCAAGTGTTGGTCGAGAGTGACGAGGGCATCATCGCAGTGGTGGTGTGGGTGTCGGCATGAGCCATGCGCGATGTGGGTGGCTTTTGAGGGAATACAAAAAGAGGGAGCTTGCTCGTTGTCATACAAGATATCCGGTTGGATGTCTGCCATTCCACTGTGGTTGATCTGTATGTCGTATGACAATGGGCTATCGACGGGAAACCCATGGGCTGACCGGAGATGATGAAGCACGACCCACGCGCGCTCGCCAATACGAAACCAATGCCCGGCTGACAATGGCATGGATGCTAATATCTGGTGGTGCTGATAAACGGACACGGTACCATCATCGGGCTTTTGTGTTAGCACTGACCATAAGGTCACTTCATGCTGTGTGGTACGTCTTAGCATGGGGCCGGCAATAAACAGTGGGAGTGCGTCTTTATCCAATGTCTCTGGGTCCTCGAAGTCAGCTACTGGGTTGTATATTTGCACTTTTACCTACGTCAGTGCAAAGACGATAGTTTAATCGTCTGATTTGTTGCCTTTTTAGCCATTCGAGCCGAGTGTGTGGGGATTTATTGAAAAAAGGGTTGCACCGAGATAATGGATTGCCTATCATCTCGCTCGTTGTCGCAAAAGACGATTCCCCCATAGTTCAGTTGGTAGAACGGCGGACTGTTAATCCGTATGTCACTGGTTCGAGTCCAGTTGGGGGAGCCAAATTATAAAAAAGCGCTAGCCGAAAGGCTGGCGCTTTTTTTTGTTCGAATTCCCCAAGTGTTCTCGCGAATTTGAATAACCTTGGAATCTAGTCTGTCGTGCGGGGAGTCGTTTCAATCAAGGCTCTCAAATTTTTTAACTGTTCCGCTGCGCGGAATATGTCACTGGGCTGGGCGCCCCCAACTAGGCGTTCCCGATGAGTCCAGTTGGGGGAGCCAAATTAAAAAGAAGCGCTAGCCGAAAGGCTGGCGCTTTTTTTGTTTGTGCGTATGAATAAAAACGCCACGCGTCAGAGCGTGGCGTTGGCCTCATTGATAGGTTGCCTTTATTCAGAGGCGATCAATTTTTGGTGATATACAGGTTACGTGTATACCTTAGCTTGTTGGGGTTATCGGTGTTATACCCGCCCACTTTCGGACTCTTAATCACGCTACGGGTATAGAAATACAATGGGATCGCCGGCATGTCACGGGCGAAAATACGCTCTGCCTCTTGGTAGTACGCTTTTCGCTTCTCGGGCTCCGCGACCGTTAGAGCCTGATCAAGTGCCTTGTCATAATCTTCATTGCCCCAACTGGTTTTGTTCATACCATCACTACTGAAATAGCTCAGGAACGTGGACGCTTCGTTGTAATCACCTATCCAACCGTCGCGGGCGACATCAAAGTCTTTTTGTAAGACTTTTTGTAAGAAAGTTTTCCACTCTTGATTGGCCAAATTGACATTGACAGGAAGATGACGCTTCCACATAGACGTCACGGCTAACGCCAGTTTTTTGTGTGACTCCATGGTGTTATAGACCAGCTCAAATTCCAGTGGGTTATCTTGGGTATAGCCGGCTTCTGCCAGCAAGGCTTTGGCTTTTTGATAGCGTTCATCTTGGCTCATTTCCGCCCACTCGAGCTTAGGTGGCTCAAAATGGTTGATGGCTGGCGGTGTGGCGCTATATGCCGGAAGCTGGCCCTGACCGAGGATAATGTCGGTAATGATGTTTCTATCAATCGCATACGACAACGCCTTACGGACTCGCACATCGTCAAAGGGCGCTTTCTCTGTGTTGAACAAATAATAGTAAGTCGCCAGAGACGGCATAGTGATCAGTTCATTAGGGCGTTCCTTTTTAATCTGATCAAAGGCCTCAAGTGGAAAACTAGAAGTGATATCAATTTCACCGGTACGGTAGCGGTTATATTCAGCGTTGACATCACTGGAAGCGACATACGAGGTTTTATCAATCACCGTTTCGTCGTTATTCCAGTAAAGTGGGTTGCGCGCTAAATCAATCCGTTCGTTAATGACCCAGTTGGTGAGGTTGTAAGCGCCAGAGTTGACCATGTTATCTGGGCGGGTCCAGCTATCACCAAAAGCTTCCAACGCATGCTGTGGCACCGGATAGGTGGACGAGTGGGTGAGCATATTCGGGAAGTAGGGCGTGCGGCGCTCAAGGGTAAATTCTACCGTGTGATCGTCGATGGCTTTGACGCCAAGCTGCTCAGCGGGTTTTTCACCGTCGGTGATCGCTTTGGCATTTTGGATATTGGCAGTCCCTAGGTACCAGGCATAAGGCGCGCCAGTAACCGGGTCAACCACACGCTGTAGCGTATATACTACATCGTCTGCGGTAATGGGCTCACCGTCAGACCATTTGGCTTTGCGAAGGTGGAATGTATAGGTGAGCCCGTCTTCGCTTACCTCCCAGTCTTTGGCGAGGCCAGGTACGACGTCGCCATTTGGATTGCGTACCATCAATCCTTCAAACAAATCCGAGATGATTTTATTGCTGGCGGTATCACTGGACTTGGTGGGGTCTAACGTGGGTACTTCCCCCGACACCCCCCAGATAAGCGTTTGGTTTTCGGCAAGGGTGACGTCATCAGGGACTTGCGCGGCAAACGCCGAGCTGCTCAATGCGAGTGCTAGCGCACTGGCTAATACCGTTGTTTTCATAATCCTTCCTTGGTTGAGTGTTTTGTTAATAAGTCTTAACAATCAATAGATTAACGCTGATACCCGGGTAGGCCAATACGTGATGAAAGAAATGTGACATAGCTGGATAAGCCCACCGTAATTTGGCATATCCGTTTCAGAAGGAAACATCACAAAAAGCTTATAACGAGGTGCAACCTGTTGCTGTTGTGGTGCATTATTGGTCAAGTCTTGAGGTTTTTGGCTGATCTACCCGATTACTTGCTATGGAAAAAGGATTGTGCGAGCCTCGAAGGTGCAGCTGAGCAAGGAACTGCTTTATCGCGTGACAAGGAGAGCAAAATGAAAGTTTATGGGCATCCGCTATCGATTAATGTTCAGAAAGTGATGTGGCTAATCGATGAGTTAGATTTAAGTATCGCGCTAGAAGAAGTCGATATTCACCACAATCGGCACGATGCGCAAGCGGTCGCACAGCGGTGTCCGATGCGCCAGGTGCCCGTGCTCGAAGATGGCCCCAATAGTGTTTGGGAGTCACACACTATATTGCGTTATCTTGTCGCGTGTTACGGCAATAAAATGTGGTATCCCGATTGTGCCTTTCAACGTTCCTGTTATGAGCGCTGGATGGACTGGTGTTTATCTTCTTTCCAGCCAGTCATCAAAGCCGCTTTGTTTGCCTCTACCCCTGACGGTTCCGATGAGGGGCAAGCGAAGCAACGGGCGATGGAACAATGCCGCTATGAGTTAGATAGAGTCAATGATGCACTCGACGACCAGCAGTATCTCACCTCAGATCGCATGACGTTGGCAGATATTGCCGTGGGAAGTTTAATCCATTGCCTTAGCCAGCAAAGCGACTGGGTGCTACCACCCAATGTTTCCCGTTGGTATCAACAATTGAGTGACCGACCCGGTTATCAACGCTGGGTGATGCAGGCAGCATCAACGCTGCCCACATAAGCGTTGGGTGGTTTTATAACGCTTGTAGAGGGCCGACAACACACAAGGCATTTTGATACCCAGGCTGTTGCTCAACGTGTTCAAGGTAGCGAAGAATATTGGCGTGCTTTTGAGCATCCAATTGCTTGCGCGCCGCTAGTAACGGAAAGCTCATCTGAATGTCGGCCGCTGTTAGCGTATCTCCACACAGCCAGGTGTGTTTGGCGAGATGTGAATCAATCATCGTAAAATGATCGCGAAGCTGAGGGGCGAGAAACTGTTCAGTGACGCCTTTCATCAGCTTTTTTGCCACGGGACGAATAAAGAATGGCATCGGTGATTCTGGGATCTTGCTAAAGATCAAAGACATCACCAACGGCGGCATCAGGGAGCCTTCCGCATAATGCATCCAATAGCGGTACAGGCCCTTTTCTTTATCCGTGTTGGGGGTTAGCGTGCCATCGCCGTACTTGTCGATAAGATATTCAATGATCGCCCCTGACTCGGCAATCACCACATCGCCGTCTTCGATGATGGGTGCTTTCCCTAAACTGTGTATCTTCTTCAGTTCGCGAGGCGCAAGTTTGGTTTTTGGATCACGTTGGTGACGTACCAGCTGATACGGAATCGCCAGCGACTCTAATAACCAGACAATCCGCTGCGATCGCGACTGCTCTAGATGATGTAAGATAATCATAGTGGACCGTTTTTTTGACTGTAATTTAAAAACTAGGCTCGGGATTAACGTACGGATTGACAACTAATTCGATCAACGCCGAGCGCGAGATCATTGATTTAAAGAAGGAAGCACCTGGCCTTCAATACGAAGATCGGGGCTGACTGACTGGATATTGGTACCGCGGATATAGAGATTTCCGCCTACGTAGATATCGTCAGGAATGCGCTCAATGGGTGAATTTGTCAGGTATAGATTTCCTTCCACAAACAAACGGCGCGGTAATTGCGTAAGCGGTGTGTTGACGAGGCTTAAATCACCCCGCACGACTAAATTAGGAGGAAGGCGGTTAATGGCGGTATTGGTGAGGTTGATATATCCGCCCACTTTCATTCTTGGGAGTTGTCTAATCGCTGTATTGGCGGCATTAAAGTAACCACCAATATCAAGCCCACGCGGGAGACGTACGATATCACTGGCTTCAATATCCAAGTAACCTTTGGTCTTAAAGCCTGCCGGTAGAGCGGTAATCGGGGCAAAGCGAAGTTTCACATTGCCATAATTGTCGATATAGCCATGAAAGCGAAGATCTTGAACAAATTGGCTTGCCGGTTCATTCATGGCACGCGCTGGCTCAGCCACTATCATTGCAATTGGGAGTAAAAAAAGCCCGACAAAGAATGCTCTCATCGCCTCGCCGCCGCATGGGTGATCAATACTGGCTCTAATGTAGAGGGTTTTCCCT
Source organism: Salinivibrio sp. PR6 (assembly GCF_001995955.1). Taxonomy (NCBI): domain Bacteria; kingdom Pseudomonadati; phylum Pseudomonadota; class Gammaproteobacteria; order Vibrionales; family Vibrionaceae; genus Salinivibrio; species Salinivibrio sp. PR6. The sequence goes on from NZ_MUFA01000003.1 coordinate 133,262, forward strand.
AAGATTCAAGCACCCGCCAGGGTTAATCATCGAAAATGTGGTTTGCTGCGTATCGCTTAAAGCTTATTTGATAAATACCGAGGTGCCAGTGACCAATAGCCAGTACTCAACGTTGCGTCTTGTGTTAGGTGATCAACTCAACGCCAGCCACTCATGGTACAAAAAGACCGATGAAAATGTGCTGTATCTTGTTGCCGAGCTCAAGCAAGAAGCAACCTATGTCAAACATCATATCCAAAAGGTGTGCGCTTTCTTCGCTACCATGGAAGTGTTTTCCCATGCCCTGAGTCAAGCGGGGCATCATGTTTGCTACCTAACCTTGGATGACACGCAAAATTACGAAAACTTACCGGCGTTAGTGGCTGATCTGTGCGAGCACTATCAGATCAAAACGTTTGAATATCAACGCCCGGACGAATACCGGCTAGACGAGCAATTAAAAGAGATGGCTTTACCCCAGCCTGTCACAGTGACATGCGTGGATACCGAGCACTTTTTACTGCCGTTCGATCAAATATCCAAGCAGTTCACTGCCAATAAACATCGCAAAATGGAGTATTTCTATCGCGATATGCGACGGCAGTTTGGCATTTTGATGGAGGGAGAATCTCCAGAGGGAGGGCGGTGGAACTTCGATCAAGACAATCGTAATAAACTCAAGAAAAGTGATTTAGCGGCTATTCCAACCCCCTTAATATTTAGCAATGATGTACGCGATATTTTGGCGCGTATTGAACGGCATCACGTGGCGACGATCGGAGAGCCTGCGCCAGACTTGCTCTGGCCTGTGACCCGTTCACAGGCTAAAACGTTGTTGGATCATTTTTGTCGTCACTGTCTGCCCCTGTTTGGTCAATTCCAAGACGCTATGACAGGGCAAAGCGAACACCAATGGAGCCTCTATCACAGCCGTCTATCCTTTGCGTTAAATGCCAAGCTATTGCATCCAATGCAGGTGATTGAAACGGCGATTAGCCACTTTCGAGCGGAGGAGGCGATTAACCTTGCTCAAATTGAAGGGTTTGTGCGTCAAATTCTAGGCTGGCGAGAGTATATACGCGGGGTATATTGGACAAACATGCCTGCCTACGCTAACAAGAACGCATTATCCGCGCAGCGGCCGCTTCCTCGTTTTTTTTGGACGGGCGATACCAAAATGCGTTGTGTCTCACAGGCGGTCACGCAATCCTTGCAGACCGCATACGCGCATCATATCCAACGCTTAATGGTGACGGGCAACTTTTGCCTATTGGCGGGCGTCGCGCCGGATGAGGTAGATGATTGGTATTTGTCGATTTATATCGACGCGATTGAGTGGGTTGAGATGCCTAACACCCGAGGGATGACCCAGTTTGCCGATAACGGGCTTGTGGCGACTAAGCCTTATGCCGCCAGTGGGGCCTATATTCATCGCATGAGTGATTATTGCGGTGATTGCCATTATTCGGTGAAGGACAAAACCGGCGAGAAAGCGTGCCCGCTCAACGCACTTTATTGGCATTTTATGCATCGGCATCGCGAGCGATTTGCGCATAACCCGCGTACAGCAATGCCTTATAGAAATTGGGACAAAATGGCGCCGACCCAGCGTGATGGCATCTTACATCACGCAGAAGCGTTGCTCGATAACTTAGATGCTTTGTAGTCTGTTTATTCGGCGCGCTCACGTACGATGAACGCGCCGGACTCATGATTACTGGGTATTAGGAACGACTTGGATCTCGACGCGACGGTTCAAGGCGCGGTTTGAGGCGCTGTTGTTCGCGACCAGAGGACGGGTTTCACCAAATCCCGAGGTATACAGGCGTGCGCTGTCAATCGATTGGCTGGCAAGGTAGCTCTTAACACTCATTGCACGGCGCTCTGACAAGCGTTGGTTGTAAGAGGCGGCACCGGTGTTATCCGTGTGCCCTTCAATGCTTAAAAAGGTTTTATCGTATTTACGCATCACTTTAGCGACGGCATTGAGGGTCGGATAAAAGTCGGCAGCAATGGCGTCTTGGTCAAGCCCAAACGTGATGTTTGACGGCATAATCAAGCGAATATTATCCCCTTCACGGACCACTTGGATGCCAGAACCAGCCAGTTCCTCACGGAAAGCTTGCTCTTGTTTATCCATGTAGTTGCCGACCGCAGCCCCTCCGATGGCACCAATCGCGGCCCCAATAAATGCGCGCTTATCCTTATGATTGGATGTCGATTTACCCGCGATAGCCCCGGTGATGGCACCAATGGCTGCGCCCTTTTGGGTGTTAGACATCGATTCACAGCCGGTGAGCGCCAAAGATGCCGTCAATACTGCCACAGCGGTGAGTTTGTATTTTTTTCCCATTGTCTTCTCTCTATTTACGCGTTAGCTACCATAACCTATCGCACGTTAGACAGTGTTCTTCAAGAAAGTGTCAAAAAAATGAATTGTTGCTGCCGTTTTAAACGATATTGAGCACGCCGATGACACAACTCTCAATTCTGCCTTTTTAGCTCTGCATCCTGTCAAGCAAATTGCGCTGGATCAAAATGTGACGAACAAACTACGTGTTACAAAAAGGCATCAAATCAAAAGGGGAGCACAGTCTCTGTGACAACCCCGTTACCCCTACAAAAGGAGCCAACGATCATGTCGAGCACTTTCTTTATCCCAGCCGTTAACCTTATGGGGGCAGGGTGCCTTGCAGAAGCGGCAGACGCGATTCAATCACACGGATTCAAAAAAGCCCTGATCGTGACAGATAAGGTATTGAGTCAAATTGGTGTGGTAAAACAAATAGCCGCGCTGCTTGATAGCCGGCAGGTCGATTGTGTGGTCTATGATGGCACACAGCCGAACCCGACGACTGATAACGTGGCGCAAGGTCTGGCCTTGTTGCAAGAGGGCCAGTGTGATTGCGTGATTTCACTCGGAGGTGGCTCACCACACGATTGCGCTAAAGGGATTGCCCTGGTGGCGACTAATGGCGGGCAAATAGGCGACTATGAGGGGGTTGATCAATCTGCCAAACCGCAGTTGCCGCTTATCGCGATTAATACAACGGCAGGAACGGCATCGGAAATGACGCGGTTTTGTATCATCACCGATGAAGCGCGTCATATCAAAATGGCGATTGTGGATAAGCACACTACACCTATTATTTCGGTCAACGACCCTGAGTTAATGTTGGCTAAACCCGCCTCATTAACGGCGGCCACAGGTATGGATGCGCTCACTCACGCGATTGAAGCCTATGTGTCTACCGCCGCGACACCGATTACCGATGCAGTGGCGTTAAAAGCGATGACGTTAATCCAAGAGAATCTTCGCACCGCTGTGGCGGATGGACAAAACATCGACGCGCGTGAGCAAATGGCCTATGCCCAGTTTATGGCGGGCATGGCATTTAATAATGCGTCACTGGGTTATGTTCACGCGATGGCTCACCAGCTTGGTGGCTTTTATGACTTGCCGCATGGCGTGTGCAATGCCGTATTGTTGCCTCATGTTCAGCGCTATAACGCGCAGGTTTGCGCCGCGCGTTTGCGTGATGTTGCCACCGCAATGGGCGTGGATACGGAGAATATGACGGCTGATGAGGGGGCGAAAGCCGCCATCCAAGCCATTCAGTCGCTTTCAACGGACGTAGGAATTCCAGCTGGCTTGAATGAATTAGGTGCCAAACAAGAAGATATTGATGTGCTGACTGAAAATGCGTTGAAAGATGCGTGTGGTTTCACTAACCCGAAACAAGCAACACACGACGAAATCGCCAAGATTTTTATGGAAGCCATGTAGCACTGACGTTATCCCGTGATCATTGAGCGGAAACAGGCCTGAATATCCAGGCCTGTTTTATGGGTGAATCCGTGAAACACGCGAGGTTAATCGCTGCGATCTTCGACTTCAGCGATCTGGTTTTGACAGGTTTGCCCGCCCAGAACGGTTTGAATATTGGTTAAAGTCGTCTCGGCGATATTGTGCAGTGCTTCTTTGGTCAAGAACGCTTGGTGGCCGGTGATCAGCACGTTGTGACAGGCTGAAAGGCGACGGAACACATCATCGACAATCACATCATTCGATTTATCTTGGAAAAACAGTTCACGCTCATTATCGTAAACATCGAGTCCCAACGATCCGATGCGCCCCTGTTTAAGTGCCTCAATGGCGGCAACCGAGTCGAGTAGCTCGCCTCGGCTGGTATTGATTATCATCACGCCATCTTTCATTTGCGCAAAGGCGTCGGCGCTAAGCAAGTGATAGTTATCTTGAGACATTGGGCAATGCAGGGAAACAATGTCGCTTTGGGCATACAGCGTTTCTTTCGAGACATACTCAGCACCAAGCGCAATGGCTTCGGGGTTTTCATAGGGGTCGTGGCAGAGAATACGCATGCCTAGCCCATTAAGAATGCGCATGGTAGCAATACCGATTTTGCCCGTGCCGATGATCCCAGCTGTCTTACCATGGAAATTAAACCCAACTAAACCATCCAGCTCAAAGTTAGCGTCTCGGGTGCGTTGGTATGCTTTATGAAAACGGCGGTTGAGGCACATCATCATGCCAACCGTATGCTCGGCGACCGACTCAGGCGAGTAAGCGGGGACACGGACCACGGTGATGCCCAACGACTTGGCAGCATCCAAATCGACACGATCGTACCCCGCGCAACGTAATGCAACTAAATAAACCCCTGAATCTGCCAGAATTTCTAAAACAGGTCGAGAAAGGTCGTCGTTCACGAAAGCACAAATGGCTTGCGCACCTTGCGCCATTTTGGCGGTTTTTTCAGTGAGTAAGAAATCATGGAACTCAAACGTATAATCAAACGCAGCATTCACATGGGAGAAGGCGGCCTTGTCATAAGATTTGGCGCTAAATACGGCAATGGTCGTCATTAACTAGCCTCCGAAGCTGTCGAGGAGGAAATGTGATGTGTATCAATAACGTGATTTCCATCAAAAATAAACCCTTAAATATTTAAGGGTAATTGTGCCAGCATGAACGGACAAAGCCGAACGTGTGTCCGGCTTTGCGAGTTGGGCTTCTCCCGATTGGTTAAAAACGCATCGTGGCATTAATGCGGATATCTCGGCCAGCGGCTGGCACACCGGCAGACAGATAAGGCGTGTAATACTGATCGGTAAGATTGACGATGGTTGCGTGAAGCACGAAATCATCGCTGGGTTTCCATTCTCCATACAGGTTTTGGAAAAAGTAGGCGTCACTGGCTACGTTGGCTGTGTGTAAAGAAGGCTCGTTAGGAACGCGGTCCTGTTCGTCCCAGTATTGTCCTTGCCACCCGATTTGGATGGTATCCGTTAATTGGTGCCCAATTCCTAACATGGCATTGAGTGGTGGGTTTTCATACCAGTATTCGTCGTCGCCAGTGCTATCGCGCAACGAACCTTTGTGTTTACCTCGCACCATAGAGACAGACGCATCGGCAGACCACTTGTCGAGACGATATTGCAGTTGTGCGTCGAAACCGTAGGTATAGCGCCCGTCCAAGTTGGTGTAATAGCCCTCTTTTTGCTTGGTCGCATTGACACCTCGGCGCTGGGCAACATCATGAATAATATCATTCCAGAATAATGTGACTTCGGAGGCGAGATGATCGCCCGCAGTTAACACATTTTGACGTTTATCAGACAAGCCCAACAGATACGCATTGATACGAGTGACGGAAAGGTCGCGACTTGAAGATGCCCGTTTTGAGGCCTTGGCATATTGCACCGTATATAACTCGTCAATGGTTGGCGCTTTCACTCCATAGGCATAAGCCGCTTTAAGCTGTGTTGATGCACTGACATCATAAGTCAATGCAACACGGGGCTCCCAGCCTTGGTGGCTGATAGCGCTGTAATCATGGCCGACTGATGGATCGTTGTAATCAGGCGCTGGGTTTGGCACACCTTGTGATCGAATATGGCTATAGCGAAGTGAGGCGGTGAGTTCGAGATCTGGGGTAATAAAGTACTTATCTTGTACAAACACACTGGCTGTTTGTTGCGCGCCCGATGGTTCAAAGTTGGGTGTGTAGTAGCCGTTGTTTTTCGATGGCTTTTTACGATACGTATGGTTGTAGACGTGTGAGTCTCGGTCTTGATCTTGATACTGGGCCCCGATCATGACTTCGTGATCACCGAGGTAACTGGTATTGGTGATCTCGGCAAACCAACGCTCATAGGACAACCAGACTTGGTGGCCGTATTGGCCTGATGTGATGTAAGACTGATAGGTACTATCTGGGCGCTCCCAATAGCGATGGTTTTGTGAATGCGCGATCACGACACGGGTGTCGATATTGTCGTTAAACGGTTGATAGTGATAATTCAACGTACTGGTATATTCGCGATAGTGATTATCTACTGAGGTGGCGAATAATGCGGCTTCGTAGCTACCATATTTATTGATTTTGTAATCACTAATTGAAGGCATGGTGCCGCGACGATTCGCCCACGGCTTTCTCCCTTGGTCGTCATAGCGGGTGTGGCTGAGCATCATATTGTGCGCGTTTGACTGGTAGCGAATCTTACCCAGCAAACTGTGTTGACGGTAGCCAGAGAACGTAAAGACATCACCGTTGCCCAGTTCGATATCATCGGCATCACGTCGAGAGCCGTGCAACAGCACTGACCAACCAGCGTCAGAAGCACCATAAGTGGTCACACTGCGCTTCCATTGTTGGTTCACACTGTTGAAGCCGGCTTGAGCCATCGCGCCAATCGACGAATCAGGGTCAAGAAAGTCAGCCGCTTCTTTGGTTTCCATGATAAAGCTGCCACCAAAAGCCCCCATACTGGCACGCACATTATGATCGCCTCTTACTACGCGCACGGATCGTAGTAACTGAGGATCGATGAAAAAGCTACCATAGCGATACTGTTGAAAGCCGACGGGGGCACCATCGACCCGAACAGACAGTGCCGAGGGATGCGAAAAGCCCCACACATTGATACGTTCACTGCCTGGACGTGCGCCAGCGTCGAGTGAGACGCCAGGCATCTTCATTACCAATTCTCCGATATTATGCGCCTGTTCACGTTGGATATCGTCTAGCTCTAACGTCGACTTTCCGGGTGAGGTGAGGGTGATAGGGTGGTTTAATTGCTCACCTTGTATCTCTATAGTTTCAATGCGGCTAGAAGAGGAGTTTGTGGTCGCACTGGCGGTTTGGGCACTAACGGCAAAGGCTGCCAAAATGGAAAAACGTAGAGAGCGATATGGCATATTGATACTACTTCACTGACGTATAAAAGCGCGCACTATACGCCAGCTCTGGGTAACTAGCAATGTTAATGAGATTGATTATCAGTTATGCATTGGTCATTTTTGTTGCCAAGCAGTATGATACTGGGAAATGCTCAATAGGATATGCCCATGTTTACCGGAATTATTCAAGCGGTGGCACATATTGAAGTTTGCCGCGATCATCAAGGTATTCGAACATTCGATATTCGTTTCCCGGATGGTTTTTGTGAGGGGTTAGCGGTAGGAGCCAGTGTCGCCATCGATGGTGTGTGCTTGACAGTGACTGAGCAGCTTGAACAAACGCTGGTTCGCTTCGATGTGATGGTACAAAGTCTCGCGATTACGACACTAAAAAGCATCAAAGCTGGGGATGCGGTGAATGCTGAACGTGCCGCGAAAGATGGCGCTGAAATTGGTGGACATCCGTTATCTGGACACGTGGATTGCCGTGCGACCTTATCCGATGTGCTGGTACAAGAAGAAAATTATCGTTTGCGCTTTTCGGTACAGCCTGAATGGATGCGCTATGTTTTTTCCAAAGGCTATATTGCCATCAATGGTGCGAGTTTGACCATCGCAGAGGTGAACAAAGACCAAGGCTGGTTTGACGTTTGGCTTATTCCTGAAACACGTCGAATGACAACGTTCGAGCGAAAGGTGGAAGGGGATCAAGTGAATCTCGAAATCGAGCGCCAGACGCAAGTCATGGTCGATACGGTGCGCGAGACGCTCAATGAGCAATTGGGTCCTTTACTTCCCGTACTCGAATCGCTTGCGAAAGAGCAGGGGATTGATCTAGATACCATCGGTATCGCTAAGCAACCATGAATTAACAAATAGCAAACATTCTCTCCAGCCGGCTAATGCCGCAACAGGCGGGGCGAGCGACGCGCCGCCTGCCTTCCAAGCTGCCCAAGCTCCACTTGTTCACTTTGTGCGCGAACTTGCTCAAATGATGATGTGGTTAACAAAAATGTCAGTATTGAGACATAAAATTATGCTCGAACGCTCATTTTTGTTGTGAGTTTGTTTTCGAGATGCTGTGATTATGCAAAATGATAGTGTGGTTTTGAACGTGTAACCCTACTAACAGTGACAAGGATAATCATATGAAAAAGGCATCGTCGACTCTATTAGGAGAGTGCGTGTCCGAGTTTATCGGCACGGGCTTACTCATTTTTTTTGGTGTGGGCTGCGTGGCCGCTTTAGTGCTCACCGGCGCTGACTTTGGTCAGTGGGAAATCAGTATTGTATGGGGCTTTGGTGTCGCCATCGCCATTTACTGTACCGCAGGGGTGTCCGGCGCGCACATTAACCCCGCGGTCACCATTGCACTCGCCGCGTTCCACGGCTTTGATAAGAGTAAAGTTGTTCCATACATCATTTCACAAATGCTTGGCGCGTTTGCCTCGGCTGCGCTCGTCTATAGCCTTTATAGTAACCTTTTTGTCGAGTTTGAGCTGGCAAACAACATGGTGCGCAGTAGCCCTGAGGCCTTGTCGACGGCGGGGATCTTCTCGACCTATGCGCATCCTGCCTTGTCGTTTACGGGCGCCATGGCGGTAGAGTTTGTGATCACTGCGGTACTGATGTTCGGTATTCTCGCACTGGGTGATGAAAACAATGGTGCGGCTCGTGGTCCAATGAATCCGCTGCTAATCGGTATTCTTATTGCCGTCATTGGTGGCTCTTTGGGTCCATTGACCGGGTTTGCGATGAATCCAGCGCGTGACTTTGGTCCGAAGCTGTTTGCTTACCTCGCTGGATGGGACTATGCCCTGACGGGCGCGCGTGATATCCCGTATTTCATTGTCCCTATTGTTGCCCCTATTTTGGGTGCCTGCTTTGGCGGTTGGCTGTATCCGAAAGCGATTGCCCCATATCTCCCCCAAGCAGGACATGGATGTACGATCCCTAACCAATGTGACGACGATGAGCTGGCTGAAACGGAGACGCGAGAAGTCAACGCCTAACCTAGCACTGTGTCCAATGGCGCTCAGCATGAAATAAAGCAATGCGCGACATTGAGCAATGTGCAATGACACATGGCGCGAAATGTCGCGATACAGACTAAAATAAGAGAGATAGAAGGAAACCCTATTATGTCAGCGAACAAGTATATTGTTGCTCTCGACCAAGGCACCACCAGCTCACGTGCAGTGGTTATGGATCACGATGCCAATATCGTCGGTGTATCTCAGCGCGAGTTTACGCAAATTTATCCGCAAGCAGGTTGGGTTGAGCACGATCCAATGGAAATTTATGCCACCCAAAGCTCAACGCTGGTGGAAGTGCTGGGCAAAACCGGCATTCGTAGCGATGAGATTGCTGGGATCGGGATTACTAACCAACGTGAAACCACGGTTGTGTGGAACAAAGAAACCGGTAAACCGGTTTACAATGCCATCGTGTGGCAATGCCGCCGTACTGCTGACATCTGTCATGACTTGCGCGAGCGTGGATTGGCGTCTTATGTGCGTGATAATACTGGGTTAGTCCTTGACCCTTACTTCTCTGGCACCAAGGTGAAATGGATCTTGGACAACGTAGAAGGTGCGCGCGAAGACGCAGAAGCCGGTAAACTGCTATTCGGTACTGTGGATACCTGGTTGGTATGGAAGATGACTCAAGGGCGTGTGCATGTGACTGATTATACTAACGCATCACGCACCATGCTGTTCAATATCAATGATATGTGCTGGGATCAAAAAATGCTCGATGAGCTTGGGATCCCTGCTTCAATGCTCCCTGAAGTGCGCCGCTCTTCCGAAGTCTATGGACAAACGAACATCGGTGGTAAAGGCGGTACGCGTATTCCTATCGCGGGGATTGCGGGTGACCAACAAGCAGCCCTATTCGGACAAATGTGTGTTGAAGCCGGCCAAGCAAAAAACACCTATGGAACGGGCTGCTTTTTGCTGATGAACACCGGGCAAGAGAAGGTGACATCGAGCCATGGCTTGTTGACTACCATTGGTTGTGGCCCGCAGGGCGAACCATCCTATGCACTTGAGGGCGCGGTCTTTATGGGTGGTGCCTCAATTCAATGGCTCCGTGACGAGCTAAAAGTGGTGGAAGATGCCCATGACTCTGAATACTTTGCCACCAAAGTTGATACATCGAATGGCGTGTATGTTGTCCCGGCGTTTACCGGTTTGGGAGCACCCTATTGGGATGCCTACGCTCGCGGTACCATTGTGGGGCTGACCCGTGGTGTGAACTCTAACCATATCATTCGCGCAACCCTAGAAAGCATTGCCTATCAAACTCGTGATGTATTGGATGCCATGCAGGCGGATTCAGGTATTAAGCTTGAAGCGTTACGTGTTGATGGCGGCGCCGTTGCCAATAACTTCTTGATGCAGTTCCAAGCCGATGTGCTCGACACCGACGTGCATCGTCCGGAAGTGACAGAAGTCACCGCGTTAGGCGCGGCGTACCTTGCGGGTATGGCGGTCGGTTTCTGGGATGGCCTGGATGAGCTAAAAGATAAAGCCAAACTGGACCGAAGCTTTGAACCACATCGAGACGAAGAAAAACGCAATCGCCGCTATCGTGGTTGGAAGCGAGCAGTAAAATGCGCACAAGCGTGGGCTGAGCTGCATAATGAAGAAGAAGATGTGTAAGCCTGATATCACTCTTTTATAATGAAAGGCGCGTTTTCGCGCCTTTTTTCATATTGCCCTGTCGCCGGCCGATTGATCGTGTTCCTCTCTTTTACTGCGTTTTTTCTCCGCCTATAAAGGCATAGGACTACTCGCCAGACGGTTTTTTAGTTCACATGAACGCCTTTTTCTTAACACTTCTTCTACACTTGTCACAGTCAATAATAATTTTTCGAACATATATAGTGACCGAAAACGAAAGTTGATATACAGTTACACTCATCAGTTAATGTTCGTTCGCTCATATTTGAACAAGGTCGGCTAAAAATGACTACGCATAATTCTCATCAAGACGCACTTCTCGACATCCTCGTGGTTGGGGGCGGGATTAATGGTGCCGGTATCGCTGCTGATGCGGCGGGTCGTGGACTCAATGTGGGTCTGTACGATGCCAAAGATTTCGCATCGGCCACTTCATCCGCGAGCTCGAAGCTTATTCATGGTGGATTGCGCTATCTCGAGCATTATGAGTTCCGTTTGGTCTCGGAAGCACTGGCCGAACGTGAGGTACTGATCAACAAGGCGCCCCATATTGCGTTTCCGATGCGTTTCCGTTTGCCTCATCGCTCGTATCTGCGCCCAGCCTGGATGATCCGTTGTGGATTATTTTTATATGACCACCTCGGTAAGCGCTCAACATTACCGAGCAGCCACAAGGTTGATTTGCGTAAAACTGGCTACATGAACAAGGACATGAAAGTCGGATTTGAGTACTCAGATGCTTGGGTGGATGATGCGCGCTTAACCTTACTCAATGCGCAATATACGCGTGAAAAAGGGGGAGAGGTGCGCAATTACTGCCAAGTGGTCGCGGCAGAGCGTGAAAACACGATTTGGCGAGTGACGCTAGAGGACGCACATACCGGTGAGCGCTTTGAGCGCAAAGCCAAGGCATTGGTGAACGCGACTGGCCCTTGGGTGAAGCAATTCTACGATGACAGTCTCCACGAAAAATCGCCGCGTGGGATCAAAATGATCAAAGGCTCTCATATTGTTGTGCCACGTATTCATCAAGACCCACAAGCGTATATTCTGCAGAATAATGATGGCCGTATCGTCTTCGTGATCCCATATCTCGACAAGTTCTCATTGATTGGTACCACGGATGTGGAGCATAAAGCCGATCCCCGAGAAGCAAAAATTGACGAGGCTGAGATTGATTACTTAGTTGATGTCGTCAATCAGCACTTTACTCACCAAATTCAGCCACAGGATGTCGTTTGGAGCTACAGTGGCGTGCGACCATTGTGTGATGATGAATCGGACTCGCCACAGGCGATGACACGCGACTACACCATAGAGTTGGAGCAACAAGGCAATCAAGCGCCGTTGGTTTCCATCTTTGGCGGTAAGCTCACGACTTATCGTAAGCTGGCGGAGTCTGCGATGCGCAAACTCGAGCCATTCTTTGACAAGATGGGTCAGCCTTGGACGGCTAGCGGTGCGCTTCCCGGTGGTGATTTCAGCTGCACACGGGATGAGCTCGCCCTGTCGATTAAACAACGTTATCCGTGGTTAAGCCATCATACGGCGCAGCGATTTGTCGATACCTACGGTACCCGCACACATCAACTAATGAGAGGTTGTCACAGTGAAGCGGAGATGGGTCATCGGTTTGCTGATGGGGTTTACCAGGTGGAAATTAACTATCTGGTGCAATATGAGTTTGTTCAGCATGCGGAAGATGCCTTATGGCGTCGCACCAAACTAGGCTTGTATCTGACTGAAGAACAGGCTGATGCGATTAGCCAATACATCGAGCAGCAGCGCGTTAAAGTACACGCACTGCCATTAAGCGAGGCAAGCTAGCACTCGGTAAAGTGAGCCCGTGTCGCTAACACGATGGGATGACAAAAAAGAGCGCCGATGGTCGGCGCTCTTTTCGATCGACTGTTTTCTAACGCCTTTTGGCCGATAACGTGCTGCCTAGTGATGCGCTGATCACCATACCAATCGCGAGCCATTGACGCAGGGCCAGTTGTTCATCGAGCACGAGTAGCCCAGCCATGGCGGCGACAGCAGGCTCTAAACTCATCATCACACTGAAGGTTTGTTTGGGCATGTTGCGTAACGCTATCATCTCCAGAGAATAAGGAATAGCACTAGAGACAAGGGCGACAGCGATCCCCAAGGGTATCAAGTGCCATTGAAAAATCGCACCGTCAGTCGCAATATAGCCCGCTGGTACGAGATAAAGGGCAGCAATGCTCATGCCCAGAGCAACCGTCCCGCCGCCTGGCGCTAAATTTCCTGCCTTTTGCCCAAATAGAATATAGCCAGCCCAGCAGCCGCCCGCCGCTAATGCGTAAGCCACCCCTTTTGGATCCAAGGCATCCACGCCAGACAAATCGGGGAGGAGGGTAATAACACCGCCAACGGCGAGCACGATCCAAAGACTGTCTCTGGCGCGACGAATAGAGATTAAAGCCACCAATAAAGGACCGGTAAACTCAAGTGCGACGGCAATCCCCAACGGAATAGTCTCGATAGACAAATAAAGCAGCATCATCATGCCACCAAGACAGCCACCATAAACCGTTATCGCTCGCCAATGTCGCGCGCGTGGCCACTGACGCCAAGGGCGAAAGACAAGCCACAAAATGAGGGCAGAAAAACCGACACGCAGGGCAGTAGTTCCAATAGGGCCCACCAGAGGGAAAAGCTGTTTGGCAAAGGATGCGCCAAATTGAATGGCGCACATGGCACCAAAAACACTCAATATCGCAACAAAAAGCGCACGAGCCTGCATAATCCCTCCTTTTCAGTAAAATAGAGCTATTACCTTAACATAGAGGCAAAAAAAAGCCGCTCCGATGAGAGCGGCAAAGATTTTGGAGCGAATTGTCTCAATCCTATCGTATTCGCTAGAATTTTTGTTTAGCTGAGTCGTAGGCATCTTTGAGAGACGTCAGTGCCTGTTCGGCGCCTTGTTTAATGTCGTCCCACGCATCGTCACTGGCATGCTGCAGCTCATTAATGCGTGTTTTCGCTTGCTCTTTTCTTGCGCGCAAATGCTCAATTGACTCTCGGTACTCTGCTTTTGCATTCGCCGAAGCAACATTCGCTTTTTCTTCAAGTTTATCAATTTCTTGATTCCAGTCTTGCAAGCGATTATGTAACTTATCTATCATCTCTTGGCGTTGCATAATACCTCCTATTAAAAGGGCCTAAGTCTACGTACAGGCGATTAATCAGTGGCGAAACGCAGTGGCGAAACGCCTTATTATTTAGGCATTGCCTTCGACGTCGAGTTCATCAATGACTCGTTCAACGTCCTGCGCGTTCTCTGCCATTAATACGGCAAGATCGCGCGCGGCATCACTTTTCACTTCGCCTGATAGGGTTGCGACGCCATCGTTAACGGATACATCAATATTGGTTCCACTAATATCGGGATTCAGCAACAAGCTTGTTTTAAGCGCCGCGCTGACTTTGGTGTCAACGACGGCTTGACCTAGTTCGGCTGACTGGCTCGCAGGTTGCGACACAGTGAGCTCGTTTTTTATCTCACTCACGCCATCAATCTGACGAACTAAGCCACTGGCCAAGCTTTTATCAAGCTCGGTATCGACTTTCCCGGTTAGAATGACCACGCCTTGCTCAACATCTGTGTTGATATCAAAGTTATTGAGGTTAGTGTTCACCATCAGCATGGACTCGGCTTTGCCATCAATCCAAGCGTCTTTGGCTTCATCTTGCCAGTCATTGGCGCTGCTCGCCGCAGAGACAGAAGAAGCGCCAAGCGCAAGCGCTAACCCTAATGATACAAATAAAGGATGAAATCGACCTTGCGGAGTCGTCTTCATTAAATCCTCCTTTTTCAATGAGTGTGAGCAACGTTGTGGCGCTGCTAGGCTCCCAAAAGCGAAATCTATGCCAATTTTAAAATAGTTTAAGTATCAACAGCTTATATAGTGATTGATGATTTGATGGTTTTGCTTTTTAGGTAACTTTTTCCTAAGTTCTGGTAATTATTACTTAATAACTGGGGTTGGATATGGCAGTCTAGAACAAGAAAACGCTTGGAAGGAATGCGATGTATATGTCTTGCTTGTTCGCTTATTTACCTCAGTCGTCAGATGCCTCTTTGCGTCATATGCTAAAGGTGGCGCTTAACGCGCGAGCGACGAACGTGGTGTGGTTTGATACGTTAGCCGCACTGTTAGAAGCGTGTCAGGTTGATGACCCTGACTGGGTCGTATTAGATGTTGACACCAAGGATGGCGATATCGATGAACTGCTCGTCATCATGACGCGTGTCACCCACACGCAATGGGTGTTATTGACTGATGGCGCGCCCTTTCCTGCTTGGAATCACCACGCCCAAGACATGGCTGCGACGGTATTTCGTCGTCCTATCGATAAGCAGGCCTTCCAGCATCTCGTTATTGATCAGATGCGCGGTGAGGATCATGGGCAATTACAGGGTACCCCCGTTATTACTAGCCAGGCAGATCAATACGGCTATTTATTGGGCTCATCAAGCCCGATGCTGGCACTGTATCGCCAGCTTCAACGACTAGGTCCAACGCAAGCGAATGTGTTTATCATCGGTGAGAGTGGGGTGGGCAAGGAGCATGTCGCAAAAACACTCCATGGCTTGGGTCGACCGACTGACATAGGCGGGATGGAGAGGCGAAGCCAAGGGGGGGATGCCCCTTTTATGGCGGTCAACTGTGGGGCACTGAGCCCAGAACTGATCGAAAGTGAGTTGTTTGGTCATGTCAAGGGGGCGTTCACTGGCGCGCATCAGGATCACCAAGGGATTTTTTACCAAGCCGAAGGGGGAACGGTGTTTCTCGATGAAATAACGGAAATGCCCCAGTCGCTGCAAGTGAAATTATTGAGGGTGCTGGAGTCAGGGGAATACCGCCCAGTTGGTTCGACACGCAATCAAAAAGCGAATGTGCGTCTTTTGGCCGCCACCAATCGCGACGCGCAAGAGGCGATTCAGCAAGGCAAGCTGCGTGAGGATATTTATTATCGCTTGGCACAATTTGTGGTGACGGTTCCGCCATTAAGGGCGCGAGGAGATGACATTCATGCACTGACCACGCATTTCCTCGCTGAATTGAATTTTAATCATCAGACAACCGTGAGCATTAGCGATAACGCGCTCGAGCACGTCCAGCACTACCACTGGCCAGGGAATGTACGTGAACTCAAACATGCTATTGAGCATGGCTTTCTATTGAGTAATGGGTGCATTGAAGTCACGGACCTACCCACTAACGTGATGGCTGATGATCCGTCAACAGCGGTTGAGGCGCTTTCGCTGCCAGAGGGAATCAGGCTTGATGAACTTGAAAAAGCAGCGATTTTACAAACACTCGCACGCTGTCAAGGAAACCGTCAGCGTACGGCTAAGGCGCTTGGGATCAGCCCTAAAACCTTATACAACAAACTCCAGCAATATCATGCATTATCGTCTGATTGAGCGGCATCAGGAAGAGGCGGAGATAGGATCGCGAGTGATTGAGGCTGCGCGTCAATCGTCAGTTTTCGGTCGCGATAAAGCTCGCCGTCAATGACATAGTCAATGACTGATGTAGCACGTATCGAGACGCGTGTGACTTGTTGATAGTGAGTAAAGCGGCCTAATCGTGTTTCAAACAGACTCGCGAATGCTAATTCCATGAGGGACAACGCGGTATCTGTTTTGGTAGAACTCGCGGTGAGCCAAGTGACATCGAGTTTGCCGTCGGCATAATTTGGTTGGCCTTGCCCTTGGGCTAATAAGGTTGTCATTGGTGCGGCATTGGCGACCACCATACTGGTTGTGCGGATCAACTGAGGCGCTTGGTGATCGAATTGAACGGTGAGATCGATGGCTTGATTTTGACTGGCAGCCCCGAGTAGACCCTGCAAATACGCCCACTGGCCTAATTGATTTTTCTGCTCCCGAGCGGCGTGGCGAATCATTTGTTGTTCAAAGCCAACGCCCACGACTAACAACGCCACTTTGCCGTTACAGCGTGCGGTGTCGATGGTTCGTGGCGTCCCATCTAAAATTACATCGCAAGCGGCATCAATATTTAAAAATTTGGTCTTTATCCCCCACAATGCATGGCATAAGGCGTTTGCGGTGCCAAGCGGTAATACGCCTAAAGGGATTGCGGTGTTAATCAGTGCTCGCGCAACGGCGTTCACAGTGCCGTCTCCACCGGCGGCGATCACCACATCAGCCTGTTGTGACACAGCGCGGCAAGCGAGTTGATAACTACGACGATTATGGCGTGTCTGATGGACGACTAACCGATACCCGTCACCTAAATAGGCCTGAATATAGTCGCGGTGCTTACGCCATTTCTTTCCACCTGCAGCAGGGTTAGCAATGATCCAGGCAATGGGACGCGCCAACCGCAACGCACCGCTTTGCTGAAAACGCACTAAAGCGCGGCGCTGGCGTTGGTTCAAGTGTGCTTTGGGGCGTACCATTTTGATGTCACCAAGCACATCCTCGAGCGAATGGTGGGGAGAAAGTGCCCAAAGATAGGCGGCAACAACCATCACGGACCGTCCGCGTCCTAGTGCACAATGCACCACCACCTTGTGTCCGGCTTGTCGCTGTTGATGCAGCCATTGTAACGCGCGCATCAGTTGGCTACGGGAGGGATAGGCATGATCCAATACGGGCACCGAGAGATAGGCGACAGCCTGTGATTGTGTGAAACGGTCGACGCTCTCGAATTCAGCGGTAACATCTAATATCCCATCAATACCTTGCGCTTGCAGATCGGGGATGTCTTTGTAGGTCAGGCGGGCACCGACATAGAGCCCAGGGGCGACTTGCTGGACGGGCGGTGCAACATCGCGTTTTCTTGCCCAACGATTGTACAGGTGGGTAAAGGTGAAAAATGGCGCAAACACCCACTGGCTGATGCGAGGCAACTGCCCGGACTGGCGTTTGCGAAAAAGGCGAGGCTGATTGCGCCAATAAGCGATACTAACGGCGAAAAATGCTGCCGCACACCATGAGAAGAGCAAGGTAAGAAGGACGTTAGGTATCCACCAGCTGATCGTGAATAAACACGCGGCGACCAAGCTATAAAAGGGGCCTATAAACACGCTTATTCACTCCTTTTTATTCAGCACAGACGCCATCGGTAAAACAATCCAGCTYTTACTATACGTTAGCCCTGCCTAATATCATAAAAAACGGCACGTCTAGCGTGCCGTTTTTGTATTATTATTTATCTTGATTTTGACGTTGGCGCCGGAATTTTTTCATTGCGCGACGTTGTTCAATGATCTTTCTCGCCTCACCGCCGACGTGCTGTTCACCGCGTTCTCGTGCAAGACGGACTTGGTACTCTCGCTCTCGAAACGCTGCCTTTTGGGCGTCGGTGTGTTTGTCGATGCATTTAGGGCAAGAGACGCCTTGCTCATAGTGTTCGCTTTCCATGTCCGCTTGCGTGATGGGAAGGCGACAGGCATTACACATTGCGTAAGACCCTCGCTCCAAATCGTGATTAACGGCAACACGGCTGTCGAAGACATAACACTCTCCGTTCCACAAGCTTTCACTCTCAGGCACTTCTTCGAGGTACTTAAGGATCCCGCCTTCTAGGTGATACACCTCATCAAAGCCTTTCTCTTTCAAAAAAGCGGTCGATTTTTCACAGCGGATCCCGCCGGTACAAAACATGGCGACTTTTTTGTGCGTGCTAGGGTCAAGCTGCTGTTCAACATAGTCTGGGAATTCACGGAAGCTATCTGTATGCGGATTAACGGCTCGTTCAAAGGTACCAATCTCGATTTCGTAATCATTACGCGTATCGATCACTAACACATCTGGATCGCTGATTAATTGATTCCACTCTGTTGGTTTGACATAAGTGCCCACGCTTTGGCGCGGATCGATGCCTTCAACCCCCATGGTCACAATTTCTTTTTTGAGTTTTACCTTGGTGCGACTAAATGGCTGGCTGTCTTCGAACGACTCTTTATAGTCAATATCCGCTAGGCGTGGGTCATTTCTAAACCACGCAAACAGCGCATCCATATTTTCTCTTGTCGCTGCTACTGTGCCATTTATGCCTTCCTGGGCGAGAAGGAGCGTGCCGCCTATTTGGTTGGCTTCCATTACTTCAAGCAATGGTGCTTGCAAAGACTGGTAGTCGTCGAGTGTGACAAATTTATATAAGGCACAAATGACATATTTAGACATGTTGTTTCCTCTTGCTGGCTGGAGCGTAAATCCAGTGCATGGGTGGTGTATGTATACGTGAGCGCGGAGTATAGCGAATGCTACTGACGCAAAACACCGGATAAAAGTAAGGTTAAATATCGAGCGCTCTGATAGCGACGAAGGCGATGCACTCTACTTTGTGTTCAAATCAAATTGTATTGTTAGTTATTCAATAACGTCTGGTTTTTATGAGATCAACATCACGTATGAACGGAGTTTTTATCGCCTGAAAGCGTGTTTGGCCTTAGTTTGAATGGGTTTTTAGTCACGCCAGAATGGTTTTATTGCTTTATGGTCTAATTATTTTGTTAGTTGGCGTGCATCGGCTAGACAGTGGTCTAGTAAGCAAAGTAATTAGCCAAGCATCAAGAAAGGATGCAAAACATGATTGAAGAATGGATTAACGCGTTTGTCGGGTTTATCTGGGGTAAACCGATGCTGATCTTATTGGTTGGTGGCGGGGTTTTCTTTACCCTTTATGGCAAACTCACGCCGTTTCGGTATATGGCACACAGTATCAAGCTGTTAACCGGTAAGGTGGACGATGGCAGTGGCCATGGTGATTTATCTCATCGCAAGGCGCTCGCCGCCGCTCTCTCCGGCACTTTGGGCCTTGGTAATATTGCCGGCGTGGCACTGGCGCTCAGCGCAGGTGGACCGGGTGCGGTGTTTTGGATGTGGTTAACGGCATTACTAGGAGTCTCAACCAAGTTTTATACCTGTACATTGGGGGTCATGTATCGTCACAAAGATGCGAACGGCAATGTCCACGGTGGCCCCATGTATACGGTTCGGCACGGTTTAGGGCCAAAATTTAAATGGTTAGCGGTGATGTTTGCCATTGCCGGCTTGATGGGATTTGTGCCGTCTTTCCAAATTAACCAGCTTGGTGCCGTGGTGCAAACTCAGCTATTTCCGGGGATCGCTTGGCTAGAGAGTAGTGCGTTCTCTTGGGCACTGGGCATTGTACTGGCGGTCTTCGTCGGTATGGTGATCTGGGGTGGCTTGAAGCGTGTGGCTGATGTTGCTGGTGCGCTAGTGCCTTTGATGGCGGGCAGCTATATGGTGATGGCGATCGCCGCTTTGGCACTTAATGCCGAGCGCGTGCCTGGCGTGTTTCAGTCGATTTTCGCCAGTGCTTTTTCACCGGATGCGATGTTCGGTGGCCTGATCAGTGTGATTATTGTGGGGGTGAGTCGTGGTGCTTTCTCTAATGAAGCCGGGATTGGCACCGAGGTCATGGCACACAGCGCGGCAAAAACCAATGAGCCAGTCCGAGAAGGATTGGTCGCTAGTCTCGGCCCCATTATTGACACCTTGATTGTCTGTAGCTGTACCGCACTGGTGATATTGGTAACTGGTGTGCTTGATCAAGCCGAGGGCATGCAAGGTGTTAGTCTGACCATGGCGGCATTTAAAGCGGCCTTTGGCGCGCCAGGGGCCTGGTTATTGGCGGCACAGGTGTTAGTTTTGTCTTTCACCACGGTATTTACATTTTGGTATTACGGCTATAAATGCTTTGTCTATCTATTTGGCGAGCAGGCGGGTCAGTATTATAAGTACCTATACTTATCGCTTGTGGTGCTGGGGGCGGTATTATCGCTGGATGTGGTGTTCTTATTCCTCATTGGGGCGTATGGGCTGATGGCAGTGCCCACTATGGTCTCCGCGTTGCTGCTGGCGCCTAAGGTAAACCAAGCTGCTAAACGTTATTTTGCCAGTCACCGTTACCGTGAAAGTCATCGCTCACAGGTAACCGACAGTTAATGGCTTGACTGACAACTTTGTTGTCACGCTAAAACGAACAAAGGCTGACAATGTGCAGCCTTTGTTTTGTTCACTATGTTGGCCTCTATCGTTGATTAATCATCAAGTGGTGCGCCGAATACATAGGTATCAGCCAGGCTAACCATGCGACCGATTTCGGGTTTGGTGATGGTATCATTGGCGCCCAATTGCAGAGCCTTAGCGCGGTTATCTTCGCTCATGATCGACGAGAACATGATAATAGGCATGGTTTTATAGGTATCCATCTCTCTGAGGCGTTTGACTAAGTGCATACCGTCCATACGTGGCATCTCTACGTCTGACACAATCGCATCCACAAACTCATTGATCGACACACCTTCTTCTTTGGAAATGCGTTCGAATTCGGTGAGTTTGTCAAAGGCCTCGCCACCATCTTTGGCCGATATAATGTTAAAGCCAGCTGAGCGTAGCGTGTTCTCAATCAAGCTACGGATGAAGGCGGAATCGTCCACCACTAAAATCGTTTTTGCTTCGCGTTTTTTCGCGCTGGATTCGGAAATGTTGACGTTTCTGTCCTGAGTGACATCGTATTTTTCCATACTCAACTCAGGGTTAATATCGGCAATGATTTTCTCAAAATCCAGGATCATAATCAGGTTGTTGTCTTTGCGGACAACGGCGACCACACAGTCTTGCTCGCCTGCTTCTAAAAATTGGCTCGGGGACTCAACCGCTTCCCAGGAAATACGATGGATACGACTAATACTGTCAATCAAAAACCCATTAGTCATGTTGTTAAAATCGGTGACAATCACAAACTTATTGTCTTTCTCTGGACGCGTCGGGACGCCTAACCAGCCTGCGAGATCAATCAGTGGCGTTAGCTTGTCGCGTGACGAAAACACCCCAATCATGTGCGCCTGGGCGTTTGGATAGTCAGTGGTTTCCGGAACTTGGATAACTTCGCGAACCTTGGCAACGTTGATACCGTAATAGCAGGTTTTGGTACTGCCGTCAGGAAGTTGCTTGATTAAGTGAAACTCAATGATTTCTAGCTCATTCGTACCACTTTCCGTCAGTATTTCGTTCTTTGATGGCTCGTCGTTCATGCCTACCACATTTCCTTTCGATATCAGCGAATAAAGCTGGCGTTAAACTGAGTTTGTTCCAGTATAAGCCTGAGATCAATAAAGCGACAATCTTTGCTCGATAATCGTGCTGCTTTTCTGTGGGCTATCGCGCTAAATTGATCGCGAAAATCATCGATAAGTTACAGCTTAATAACAAAAAAGCCTGCGGCGAGCAGGCTTTGAAGACCGTTAGGGCCGTTTGGCAGTTAAGGTAAGGCCACGTCTAAGTGGTAATTCCCGATCATTTTTCCTTGGCTGTCCAAAAAGCGTGTATAGGAGAACGGCGCGAGATCAATGGTGGTTGGCAGACCACGTACCACTTCATTCATCACCTTTCCGGTGATGGCAGAGGTCAACATACCGGTACGGAAATGCCCACATGCATTGAGGTAACCGTCAATACCCGGCACTGCACCAAGAATCGGCAGCTCATCCGGTGAGCCCGGACGCAAGCCTGCCCAGCAGCGCTTGATATTCATCTTCTTCAGCTCGGGGATAGACTTCATGGCGCCTTGTGCCAGCTGTTTGATGTACTTCATGTCTGTGGTGGTGTCAAAACCACGCTCTTCGGTGGTTGAGCCAATCAAGACTTCGCCGTTATCTTTTTGGGCGATATAACAATCACTGGTGGTTAAACAGCCATTTAAAAGCTTAGGTAGCTTCTCGGAGACGATCACTTGGCCTTTGACTGGGAAGACAGGCATTGGCATCCCCGTTGCCCACAAGCTGAGTTTTTCCGCCCATGCGCCACCCGCATTGATCATGGTGCCACAACCTAGCTTGCCGTTTTCTGTTTCAACCGCGACAACGCGGTTACCTTGTCTCACCACACCCGTGACTTTGGTATTGAGGTATAGCTCGACACCGTTTTGCCGTGCTGCTTCCAAATAGGCCTCGTTGAGGCGATAGGGGTTGATTTGGTGATCCCCCTCAAACTCCATCGCACCAATTGCCGCGCGCGACACGTTAGGCTCTTGTGCGTGAAGGTCTTCTTGAGACACCCAGCGGACATGCTCTTGGCGATCAGGTATGGCGGCCGCAATGTGCTCGGCATAGAGTTTGTCGTACTTATCAAACATGACAAACTTCAGACCGGTACGCTCAAACTTAAAGTCCACACCGTGATGCGTCATCAGGTCATCATACAATGCCGGATAGAGCTGGTTAGACAGCATCGTCATATCGAAGAACGGCTTGGGCATAATGTGCGGTTTGATCTCTGGTGATCCACCTTCGCCGCTTTCTTGCATCTGCTTAGAAAGGGTCTTAAACAGGATAACGCCGCAGCCAAGGCCGGTTGACTCGCCCATCGCCCATAGACCACCGGCTGACGCACGCGAGGCGTTTCCGGGGTATTTATAGTCCACAACGGCGATGGATAAGTCGCGCTCGCGGCTTAAATGATAAGCCACTGACGCGCCGATCACGCCGCCGCCACAAATTACGATGTCGTACTGTTTCATGCGTCATCCTCCAACGCAGCAAAAGGAATAGGGTCGAGTGGGAATCGAGGGCGAATCAAAGGTTGAGGCGACGTCGTGCTCTCATTGAGTCGGTCGTAGCAGTAGTGTGCACAGGTTTTTCCTTGGCAGTCACCCATGGTGACGCGGGTACGCATTTTCAATGTAATGACATCCTTGACGCCTTGATTGATGGCGTTATCAATGTCCGCCTTTTTCACTTGTTCGCAGCGACAGATCACTGTGTCTTTTTCCGGCAAACTGAGCAGGCCCGGGCGGCGGTAGCCTGCCGTATCAAAGCCTTTACGGAAACGGTAGCTCTTTTCGAGCTGATGACGCAGAGCCTTAAACTCATTATCAAGATTCGGCATTGAAATATTGCGAGCTTTCAGTGCTGAATATGCCGCAATCTTTCCTTCCAACATGGCGGCTTCTGCGCCGGCAAATTTTACGGTATCACCTGCGCAGTAAACATTGTCGAGGCTGGCTCGTTGCCACTCGTCCACCACGGGGATCGCCCCGCTCATATGATCGTACTGCATATCTAGCCCCATTAGTTGCGCAAGCTGAGAGCGTGCTGCAAAGCCGTAACCCACACCAAGTACATCGGCATTTATGGTTTCGGCACGGCTAACATCTGGGTGCCAGTCTTTACTGTAGGGGGCAACCGTGACTTGCTCGACTTGGGGGTCACCCGAGGCTTTGACTGCGCCCCAGCCGTAATGCATCGGAATATGGTGGCGTTTGAGATACATCATCATGGAGAGGCCATCTAGCGCGAGCTGTGGACGGTTGAGGAGGGCGAGCGTTTCACGTGCCAAGTCTTTAAACGGCGCCGCTTCATAGATACCGGCGATATCACAACCGGCTTTGTGAAGCTGACAAGCAACCAGTACAAGCAAAGGCCCTGTGCCGGTGATCACGCAGCGGTGCCCGGGACGAACCAAGCCGCTTTTTATTTGCAGTTGGATCCCCCCAAGAAGCATCACCCCTGGCATATCCCAGCCAGGAAAGGGAATGCTGCGCTCTTGGCAACCGGTGGCGAGGATCAACTGCTCATAGTCAATCGTTGATAGCGTATCTTCATGAGCAGTGAGGAGATGTTGATCCGCCATTGGCCCCAGTACCCGCGTCAAACTGAGTAGGTCAATCAAATCCTGATGCTGGTGATATTGTTCGCGCAGGGTTTGTGAGGTGGCCTTCCATTTGTCATCCAAATGGGGCAGTGCGTTGGTCTCTCGCCACGGGCCACGATAGACGACGCCACCGGGTTTGGGGGCTTCATCAACAATAATACTGGCAACCTTGTGCTTGGCCAGTGTGACCGCTGCAGAGAGACCAGCAGGTCCAGCACCAACAATAACAACAGGCTTAGACATGGGTTTCTCCTTGCTCGACGGTGTGGCTTTCAAGATCCGTGTTCTCAACCACAATATTGGCTTCAGTGCGGACATCCATATCCGGTTGAACGGCAACTTGACACGCACGTTGTTTATGGCGGCCGTTGATTTCCAGCGTGCAGCAATGACACACGCCCATGCCGCAATAGGCACTGGCTAACCGGCCATAATCATTTTTAGATAGCGCACGGATATTGCTTGCGAGCAAGGTGCTTAGCACGCTTTCTCCAGCGATGGCGGGAACCGTCTCGCCATTGACATGGATCGAGAAGGTTTCGCCAACGGCATCGGTAATGTCTTGATTTCGTCTCATCGTTTTAATTTGCTCATTCGTAGGTTGTTGGCACAGTGATGACGCCCACTCAGCCTGTTTAAGTGAGCGGAGTGCGTTGTCTTATTTATTAGGCGAGGAGTATACTAAACTTGCTTTGTGAATATGACGTTACTTTTTGTTTCTTATTTGTTATTCCTCGCAAAATGTATGGAAATAATGATGATGTTGTGAGCTTTATCATGATAACGATCAGGTTTGCGCGGAGAGGGGCCTGTGAACAGTGACGCTATATCGGTCAAGCGCTGTTGCGTAAACAAGGTGGCTATGTCATCAATGAAGAAGTGGTGTATCGCGATCTTGTATCGGCAGAGGAGGCAAGGATGACAGAGTCAGGCTCACAGTGGTTGGAAACGGTTAAAGAGATGCGAGAGGCATTCGACGCGCAAAAAGAACAGGTGTCTCAGTGTCCTTTTTTAGAGTACAGCCATCGTCGCGACGCGCTTCTGCGCTTGCGTCAGGCCATCAAGCAAAAATCGTCTGCGTTACAACAAGCCCTTAGCGACGATTACGGCTACCGTGCGCCCGTTGATACTGAAATTGCCGACATCTTGCCTTTGCTGCACCAAATTGATTACACCCGTCGTCGATTAAAGCGATGGATGAAGCCGCAAAAACGGCGTCCTGGTATTACTCTGCTAGGCACCAAATTGGTCGTGCACTCCCAGCCAAAAGGCGTGGTTGGGATCATTGTTCCTTGGAACTTTCCGATTATGCTGGCAGTGAGTCCGCTGATTTGCGCGTTGGCCGCGGGCAATCGGGTAATGCTTAAGCTTTCGGAGTTCACGCCCAACACCAACCAGGTATTACGCGCGTTAATCGCTGAGGTGTTTAGCCCAAACGAAGTGGCCGTGGTTGAAGGTGAAGTTGAAGTGTCGCGCCGCTTTACCGAGTTAGAGTTCGACCATCTCTTTTTCACCGGCTCAACCCAGGTCGGACGTCAAGTCATGCTGGCGGCGGCCGATAATTTGACCCCGGTGACCCTCGAACTTGGGGGTAAATCGCCGGTGATCATTGATGATCAAATTGATATGGACGTGGCTGTCTCACGGCTCATTTACGGGAAGTGCTTAAATGCTGGGCAGATATGTGTTGCCCCCGACTATGTGCTTTGCCCTGAACATCGGCAAGAAGCCTTTATACACGCCTATCAACGTGCATTTCGTGCTATGTATCCTGACTTTGAGGCCAATCAAGATTACAGCCAGATCGTTAATCAACCCCAAGCGACGCGGCTAGAAGAAACACTCCAAGATGCGCTCGATAAGGGTGCGCGTCGCTGGTGTGCACTCGACCAGCAAACCATGCCAACTGCGGAAAAACGACGCTGGCCAACTCAGCTACTGACCCAAGTCACCGATGATATGCGGGTGATGCAAGAAGAGATTTTTGGCCCGCTCCTGCCTGTGGTTACCTATCAAGATATCTCTGAGGCATTGCTTTATATTCAGGCGCGCCCGCGACCGCTCGCTTTGTATTTGATGAGCAATGACGCTGAGATACGCGCGCAGGTCACCACGCAGCTTCACGCTGGCGGTATGGGGATTAATGAAACCTTGTTCCATGTCGCTGCCGAAGATGCGCCTTTTGGCGGCATTGGTGACTCTGGCATGGGGCATTACCACGGCATTGAAGGCTTTTATACCTTTAGCCACCGTAAAACCGTCCTCACCCGTGATAAATGGGACACCAGCTTTTTAGTCAAACCCCCGTACAACCGCTGGTACAAACGCTTAATGCGCTGGTGGTTAATGCGGTAATGACTCTTGATTGAATTGTGAATAAAGCCACAAAAGCTATCTAATGATGTTGCGCTTATTTTGATTCATAACTACTAATTAAGCGATGTCTTAATTAGTGAGAGTGGTCATGTCGTATCAAAATTCGAATCTAGAACGACGCCGATTTTTAAAACTACTGGCAGGCGCAGGCGCGATAAGCTTGATGCCGGCAAGCTTACCCTCACGCGCTCAGACGCGCGCCAAGGTCGTTATTGTCGGGAATGGCGCTGCCGGTATCTCGTTGGCTAATCGCCTTGTGCAACACCTTTCCGCTGATCAGATAGTATTAGTGGGTGCACGTCAGCGTCACCTGTATCAGCCTGGACAAACTTTGGTGGCATCTGGGTTATGGAAAGCATCTCAAGTCTTATCAACTACAGAGCAATGGCTGCCTCCCGGCATAACCTGGCATGAACAAAATGCCAGTGCGTTTTTACCTGAACAACAAAAAGTTGTACTTGAGAATGGAACGACGCTCAGCTATGACGTACTCGTTGTTGCCATGGGCACCCAACTTAATTACACCCACATTGAGGGAATGGATGAACGTCTTATCGGTCAGCATGGTATTGGTAGTGTTTATCCGGGGCCAGAAGGTGCACTGGCAACGGATACGGCGTTTAAACAGTTTATGAATAAAGGCGAGGGCAAAGCTATATTTACTCTTGCTGAAACTCCCATCAAGTGCGCAGGTGCGCCACTTAAAATGACCTTTACCTCTCTCGCCCGTCTTGAGCAAACTGGCCGGCGTCATGCATTTGATGTGAGCTTCGCCACGCCGTTTAAAGATCGATTGTTTTCGATTCCCGTTTATAACGACTTTGTCATGGCGCGCTTTGGTGACCAAGGGGTAGACATTGCTGATCAGAAAACGTTGATTGGCATCGATCCGACCAACAAAAAAGCACGCTTCTCACTCACCGCAACGGGAAAGACACTAGTCGAAGCGTATGATTATATCCACGTCGTGCCTCCAATGAGTGCGCCCGATGTGATCAAGCATAGTGATCTGGTTTGGAATCAAGGTCCTCATAAGGGCGAATGGATGGCGGCAGACCAATATACGCTACAACATCCCAATTTCCCCAATGTATTTGGCATTGGTGATGTGACCGGTATTCCGCTATCGAAAACGGCTGCAAGTGTAAAAAAACAAGTTCCCATCGTTGAGGCAAACCTCTTAAGTTATCTGAACGACAAGCCTTTAGAGGCTGAGTTCAATGGATATACCTCTTGCCCATTGATCACTGGGTTCGGCAAAGCGATTCTGGCTGAGTTCGGTTACGGTGGAAAATTACTCCCTTCTTTCCCGTTTATTAGTCCAACAGAAGAAACTTGGATGGCTTGGGTAATGAAAGAACAAATGTTGTTACCAGCCTATCAAGCGATGTTGGATGGAAAAATTTAATGGAGGCGGACATGACTCTTGACGCAATTTTTACCGTACTACTGTACTCAGCCGCTCCTTACTGGGGATGGTTATTATTTTTAGTGGGTTTGCCTGTAGTGTCGTTAGTGATTTTTCGTCGCTTTTCTTTGCGCAGCGCCAAGCGCGCTTTTGTGTTCAGTATTGTAGTCGGCCTTGTCTGTGCTCTATCAGCGCCACCGTTAACGGGCTCCTCACTTGCGATGCTTAATGGTGCCGCAGACTGGGTGATGTTAATCATGGTTGCGATAGGTGCGACACTATACACTACGATCTTAGCAGCGATTGTTTTGAAGCCACAATCAACGTCGTTGTTCGACCAACGGGCATGATGATCGTATCGAGCGGTTCATCAACATATTATGCAATTAAATCACTAAACTTTTCCGAGAAATTGATCTATATCTTTGGTTGTTACATAACTGTTAAGAGTGGTGCGAAGCAACCAAAGGAGCGACACAATGGCGTTTTCAGTACAACCCGATTCCATGTTGCCAGACATTGGCGATCATGAGCGCGCGATGGTTGAGCAAGAGGTAAAGCTCGCGGTCACCGATGCCAATGGCAAATCACTGGGGTATTTAGCGATGGTGCCAGATGCACAGCGCTTTATTACCTTAACCCAAGATAACGCAGAGGCGTTGAGTTTTATCAAAACCCCTTGCAGCGTCAATGCGGGTTATTATCAGTGGTCGTTTTTTTATGACGACATTGAGTATGGCCTGGACTGTTTAATTGAACCTGACAGAAACAAGTGTCGGCTATATGCCAATGACCATGCGGCAGCCGCGCCATCGTGGAAGCTTGTTGATGACGGTGAGCGTGGCTCTTTGATGATGGCAGCCCCTATCTCAGCGATTGGGCCGGGCACGCGTATTGCTGTTACCTCTGATGAAACTGACGTTCCGAATGTATTAGTAGGGGCGCTTGAAGGCGGCGTGTTGGTGCATGAGCAGCCAAGTTAAATTAGGTTGAACACCGAGTATCTTACCGGCCAGTGCTCTGTCACTGGCTTTTTTATGCCAATCAATCTCACTCTCTAACTGCATGTATTAATTCACTTTCATTTTAGCTGTGAGCAGCATCAAAGAACTGTTCATCAATCATTTTTAGTAAAAAAGTGTTAAGTGCTCACAGATGGCCTACATAAATACTTTGTAAACAAAAAGTTAAAATTTATGCTGCTGATGCAATAGTAAATAATGCTGGTAAGTTGGATAAATAAAGCGATTTTCTCTGCGGAAAAAACTGCTGTTGATGCATAGCTTTATAAACGTGCTTGTTGTTATTTGTAGGCAATTAATTTTTGATACGTTTAACCATTGTAAGGAATACAATATGTTAAAGCATGTACTTAGCTGCTGTATTGCATCAGCATTAGTCGCTGCATCGCCTGCCGCGCTCGCAAAACAGGAAGAGGGTAAACAAGCGATCTCTCAGCAGCAAACGCTAGCGCCACTCGTTGTCGCGTCAGACAAGCAGGGGATTGAAGACCAATACATTGTGGTATTCAAACAACCGATGACGCTCAGCGACGATCCACAAGCGCTACAAACCTTCACTCAGCAGACCGTTTCAAGCATGGTCAACCAACATGCGGTTAAAGTTGAGAAAGTGTTTGATCGCTCGCTGAGTGGCTTTGTGGCCAAATTGACGCCAGAGCAACTGCGCGCGTTGCGTATGGACGAGCAAGTGGACTTTATCGAGCAAGATAAGACGATTTCCTTGGACCCGGTAATCACCCCAAACGCCAATCAGAGTAATCCAGTTTGGGGGTTGGATCGCATTGACCAACGTAACCTGCCTTTGGATAACAATTACAGTACCAATTTTGATGGCACAGGTGTGACGGCGTACGTCATCGATACAGGTGTGACAACGTCACATGTAGAGTTTGGTGGTCGTGCTCGCTCTGGCTATGATTTTATTGATAACGATAATGACGCGTCAGACTGTAACGGTCACGGCACCCATGTGGCCGGCACTATCGGTGGTAGCCAATATGGCGTCGCTAAAAATGTCGACATTGTTGGGGTGAGAGTGCTGAGCTGTAGTGGTTCGGGCTCAACGTCCGGTGTGATTGGCGGGGTTGATTGGGTGGCTGCCAATGCCAGTGGACCATCGGTGGCAAACATGAGCTTAGGTGGTGGTGTGTCTACAGCACTGGATCGTGCGGTTGCCAGTGCGGTGCAATCGGGTGTGAGCTTTATGCTGGCGGCTGGCAATTCCAATGCCGATGCGTGTAACAGCTCGCCGGCCCGTGAGCCAAGTGGCGTCACCGTGGGCTCAACAACAAGCAGCGATAGCCGATCAAGTTTCTCCAACTGGGGCAGCTGTCTTGATGTATTTGCACCAGGCTCGCAAATCAAATCTGCCTGGTATGACGGTGGTTATCGCACCATCAGTGGCACGTCAATGGCGACACCTCATGTTGCCGGTGTTGCGGCCTTGTATTTACAAGAAAACAATAGCCTATCGCCAGCACAAGTCGAGAGCTTAATTAGCAACCGTGCTAGCGTAAATAAAATCAGTGATCCTCGTGGTTCGGTTAACAAACTGCTCTATAGCCAAGCGGATAGCAGTTGTGAGCCTGATTGTGACCCAACGCCAGGGCCAAAAAATGAGCTCAAAAATGGCCAGCCAGTCAAGGGTATTTCTGGGGCACAAGGTACGCAGCGATTCTTTTACGTTGATGTTGACGCGGGGCAACGTCTAACGGTCAATATCAGCGGGGGCTCAGGCGATGCAGATTTGTACCTACGCTATGGGGCGAAACCAACTTTAAATAGCTGGGACTGCCGTCCATACAACTACGGCAATAGTGAAGTGTGTACGGTACAAAGCACACAAAACGGTCGCTATCACGTGATGCTTAATGGTTACACTGCTTTTAACGGTGTCAGTGTGACAGCGCGATACTAATGCACTGTCGCTAAGGCGGTCGCGTTATGACCGAAACCGTTTTATGACCCAAGATGACGATAAAGCGCGGCACAAAGCCGCGCTTTTTAGTGGTATTGGCGCAAGCAATCGTATAGCAAGTTGATAAAGCCCTTTCGATCGACGGCCATTGCCACCTCGGTATTGGCGAGATTGCCCGTGACGTGATAGCGGTCGACGACCGTCATTCCAGTGGTTAACGTCCCTTGTGTCTCGACACCCACCCATAGTGATTCACACTCGAAGAGCTCGGGCATCACCAGCCACGCGATGGTGCAGGGATCGTGCAGCGGTGAGCCGTCTAAGCGCCACTTGGGATCGCGGTGATAGCGCATAAAGAAATCAAGCCAACCCGCAACTGTCTGTGCCACGGGATTATCGATGCCACGGATGGAAGCCACATCTTCATCTTTGACTAACGCTTGGTGGGTAACATCTAATCCAAACATGGTGATTGGGATCCCAGCGCGAAACACGCGATCAGCGGCTTCTGGGTCGACATAAATATTAAACTCGGCTGCTGGTGTCCAATTGCCCAAGGTCACACCGCCTCCCATCAGCACAATCTGCTTAATCCGGTTGGTTAAATCCGGGTAGGCGGCCAGGAGTAGAGCCACGTTGGTTAAAGGGCCAGTCGCGACCAAGGTAATAGGCTGGTCAGCGTCTTGAAGCACACTGGCCATTAGGTTAACAGCATTATCAGGATGGGCGTCCATCGTGGGCTCTGGCAGCGCAGGACCATCCAAGCCCGACTCACCGTGAACATTATCAGCAATAATGAGCTCACGGGTGAGTGGTTTATGTGCGCCACCCGCGATAGGGATGTGTGTTTGTTGCAACAAAGTCAAAATGCGTCTGGCGTTGTAAAGGGTTTTATCTGGGGTTTGATTTCCGGCACTGGTGGTGACTGCTTTGATATCAAGCTGGGGGAGTGCACAAGCCATCACCAGTGCAATGGCATCGTCATGGCCGGGATCGCAGTCGATAATAATGGGTTCACGCATAAGCTGGCCTATCGCGGAGTTGGAGAACACGTCGGTCAGCACAGGATAAACGCCTTGCCACTTGCAGCGTGTGATCGTCCTCGCTAATTGCTCACGCGAGCGAAATGTAACAGGTGAATAATTTATCATCAAAAACTGAGAGATGAGTTGTTACACATTGTCAACATGTTGCGAACGAAAATGTGGTTGTTGCATTATTTTGCAAACAATTCAATCAATCTGTCTTTGCTTGATAATTTGGAGGTTTATGTTGGAAATTTAGGGTATTAATAGAGTTATAAACTGCTTTTTAGATTTTGACCTAGATTATGTGACAAGTATTTAACAAAACAATTAGGACATATATCTATTACATTTATGTGATACTTTAAGTTGAACTCGCTACTATGCAGCCGCACAAAATATTATAACTAAGAGAGTTTGACGTGAACCAGACTATAGATATCTCCTCAAAAAGTGTATCGCACCGCTGGACCCAACATGATACCCATTGGGCACTCAGCTTGTTCGGTACAGCGGTGGGGGCCGGGATCCTGTTCCTTCCCATTAATCTCGGGATGGGGGGCTTTTGGCCACTCATGATTATGGCCGTACTGGCGTTTCCGATGACGTTTATGGCTCACCGAGGCTTAGCGCGCTTTGTGTTGTCGTCTCGCCACAAAGATGCCGATTTCACCGATGTGGTTGCCGAACACTTCGGCAGCCATGCAGGCCGTTTGATCTCCGTGCTGTATTTTCTTTCTATTTTCCCCATTTTGTTGATATATGGCGTTGGGCTGACTAATACAGTTGATAGCTTTTTGGTTAATCAACTCGGGTGGGCGTCGCCAAACCGTGTCATGCTGTCTGGTGTGCTAGTCGCAGGTATGATTGCGATCATGATGGGGGGCGAGCGCCTGATGCTGCGTGCATTTGCGGCGATGGTTTATCCGCTGGTTGCTATCTTGGCGTTTTTGTCTTTTTACCTAATACC
Source organism: Salinivibrio sp. PR6 (assembly GCF_001995955.1). Classification (NCBI taxonomy): domain Bacteria; kingdom Pseudomonadati; phylum Pseudomonadota; class Gammaproteobacteria; order Vibrionales; family Vibrionaceae; genus Salinivibrio; species Salinivibrio sp. PR6. The sequence continues at coordinate 166,534 of NZ_MUFA01000003.1, forward strand.
ATCATGGCAAGCACCGAACCTCGCTATGCCCGGGATGGGAGAACTGGGCATGAATCTATGGCTCGCCGTGCCAGTAGTGATTTTCTCGTTCAGCCATGCGGCGGCGATTTCTAGCTTTGCCAACATTCAGCGCCGTCACTATGGTGATGATGCCCAAGGCAAGTCAGAGCAAATTCTTAAACGCGCGGGCGTGATGTTAGTTGCCTTTGTACTCCTGTTTGTTTTCTCGTGCGTGTTGACGCTCACCCCGGCACAAATGGCGGAAGCGAAGGCGCAAAATGTGTCTGTGCTCTCATACCTTGCTAATGTCACCCAAAATCCATTTATTGGCACCTTAGGGCCTTTGGTCGCCTTTATTGCTATCACATCATCGTTCTTGGGGCATTTCCTCGGTGCACGCGAAAGTCTGAACGGCTTGGTCACCAAACATAGCAAACTCACTTATAAAAAGGCCGATAAGCTCGGCGTGGTGGTGATGTTTTTTGCTATTTGGTGGTGTGCGGTGATTAACCCCAGCATCCTCGATATGATGGGCGCATTGTCTGGGCCTGTGATTGCGATGATCTTATTTATTATGCCAACGGTTGCGGCCTACAAAGTCAAAGCGCTGTCGCAGTATCGCGGCAAAGCGGGTACTTACTTTATCTTTGTGACAGGTATGCTAGCGATTTCAGCGTTGCTTTATAACTTGATGGGTTAAGTAAACAATATTATCTTGCATGAAAGCGCCCTCGCGGCGCTTTTTTGTATGTTGCAATGTCGTAAGCCCGCTCTCACTGGCTTATCTCGTGCAAAACGGCGCAGTTCTTACCCTGCTTTTTAGCTTGATACATGGCTTTATCGGCATCAACAATTTCACTGTGAGGCATACCATTTGGGTAGTAAGCCACGCCCAAACTCACTGTGACGGGCATAGATGGATGATTAAATAGCGCAAGGCTTTGTCTTGATATCTCGTTGCACAGCAGTTTGCCTTGCGCCACGGCACGCTCAGCGGTAGAAAAATACTGCAGCACGGCAAACTCCTCTCCCCCGATCCTTGCCACCACGGCGTCATTGGGTAATAGACTCCGCGCTGTTTGAGCGACAAAGCAAAGCACTTCGTCGCCATGTGCGTGGCCGAACCCATCGTTAAAGGCTTTGAAGTCATCAATATCGAACACCATCAGGGTTATCCCCTTGACTTCGCGCATTTGGCTATATAGGCACTGATAGAAGTAACGTCGGTTGTGAAGATGAGTGAGAGAGTCAGTAATCGCTTGCGCTTGCAGTAAGTCATTGGCTGCTTGCAGCGCATGCGTTTTCTGTTTAACCGTTCTTTTCAGTAAAAAGATATAGCTGATGCCCACTATCACACCAAAGGCGATTAGCGTTGGTAACAAATACGCGGGATAGACGGTCTCGACATCGTAATATACCCAGCGATTTAATAGCCGCCGCTTGGTTTCATCGTTGAGCCAAGCAAATTTATTATCAACTTGATTGAGTAATGCCGTCTTCCCTTTCGCAAAACCGGCATATAACATTTCTGTATAGAGGTGCCTGACGGGTATAAACAAATTTTGGTTAGTGGTGGTATAAAGGTGATAATTGGCGACTTGCAGATCGGCGACGAATGCTTGGATGTCTGCAGATAACGCTGCATCAAGCATGGCTTGGTTATTCGGGAAGAGCTGTAGCGTTACGTCTGGAAATTCGGTTCTCATAAACTCTTCTTCGTACCCGCCTTGCACAACACCGACTGCGTGGTCGGTGTCGCCCGCTAACACATAATCCGCCGATACGCCCGTGAGAGCTTGGCTGAAGAACACTTGCGTATCGATGCTAAAAAGTGGGGTGCCGAAATCCATAAACGCTAAACGTTCTGGTGAGCGAAGTAAGCCTGCGTGAACATCGGCTTGACCGCTTCGCACAGCATCAATCGATTGTTGCCAATCAGTTAGCACAAATTCAATTTGATAGCCGTTACGTTTGCCAAACTCTTTCCAAAAATCAATTAGGATCCCTTTTGGCTCTTGATTGCGGTCAAGATAGGAAAATGGTCGCCAAGCATGCGAGTTCGCCACTTTTAAAACAGGGCTTTGTGGCTTGGATTGTTGGTTTTGCTCAGCGTCAACACTCAGCGTGATGGTCAAGAGAACGCCAATGCTCAGAACCACAACGATGATACGAGTGACCACAGATAACACCCCAGAATGCCGCATAAACAACCCTTGAATCTGGCAATGGCTAGAAATGATGGCGCGCAATGCATGCGACCATTACTACAAGTATATGAACAAAATATTGGCAGCTGGGGATAAATGTCACTTTTTCCGTAAAACTGAGAGGGTAGTGCGTTCGGGGTGATACACCCGATTGTGGCAGTGCTAGCGGCATGAGGTGGCGCTCCGAGCGTTGCTAAGCTGGATGCGCCGCATTGTTATCCGTTATTGTTTGGCACCGTGCTCAGCGAGCACGCGAGCGTTGACCATTTGAAACGGATACGACGCAAGGGCGCCAAAACCAGGTATTGTCTTCGCCTTGATTTTGGTATGAAGCGGTGAAGACAGCCCGAGTAAAAAACGTGTCATCGCAGCGTCGCTTGGCGTGTCGTGGCAAGCGGCCGCGAAGTGCTGGCACCATGATGATAATGCGTGCACATCGATCGCGGGTAATTCAGGGCGGGGGGGTAGCTGAGCAATATGTCCTTGGCATACCGAACAGTGACCACAGGTGATTGGCGCGTCGCGATCACCAAAGTAGTCGGCAAGGCGCTGACTAATACAGGTTGAAGAGGCCAATAAAGCCAGTAATTGGTTGATGCGGGTCAGTTCGCTCTCTTCCTTTTTAGCAAAAAGGTTATGTAATTGTTCGGCCTGCGCTTGAACATCAATCTCATGGGGACTGACCGAAAAGACTTGCGTGGCCTGTTGGGTGGCAAGTGATATCCAACCTTGCTCGTGAAAATAGTCCAGTGCCGCTAACGCGCGCTTTCTCTCTGCCCCAAAGCGTTGCCACAGTTGTTGGAAATTCATCTTGTACCAGGTTTTAGCTTTGACCGCGCACGTAAATAGTTGGGCGACAAATTCGCGCCGCTCACCCTGAAATTTAGCCGTAATGGTTTCTGGTGACTCAACGGATTGGAACTTCACATCGGCAAAATAACTGTATTGGCTGGTGATTACACCGGCCATTTCTAAATAAACCAGCAAGGTTTTAAGCGGCAAAAGCCGTATATTATACGTCCGTGACAGACTGTGTAGCATGACTTCCCATTGTTGACCGGCTTGTTTTATTTCTTCCAGTAGCCCCTGGATCGCCGTTTTGTCTGGCGTATCGCCGTAGATAAAATTTTCCAGTACATTCAGGCTCGATTGGTTGGCGAGCACAGTGCACGTTGCCTGGTGGCCATCTCGTCCCGCGCGGCCAATCTCTTGGCTATAGTTCTCGATCGATTTAGGCAAATCAAAATGGATGACACGCCGGATATCAGCCTTGTCGACCCCCATACCAAAGGCGATGGTCGCGACAATACATGGTGATCGGCCCGCCATAAAGGCTTCTTGTATTGATACACGCGTATCGTGACTCATACCGGCATGGTAAGCCGTCGCGGGGATATGCTGGGTTTGTAGCCACTGGGCGACATCCTCGGCGGTTTGCTGCTGGGTGACATAAATGACAGTTGGTAAGTGGGGAGCAGGCTGCAACTGATCAACCAGCGCTTGCCGTTTTTGATCCTCTTCCACGGCGACCACATTCAGGTAAAGGTTGGAGCGATAAAACCCGGTTAATGTCGTGTTACTTGCTGGGATCGCGAATTTTTTTTGCATGTCCTCGACAACCGCGGGTGTTGCAGTAGCGGTGAGAAGCAATACCTGAGGAATATTTAATTGCTGTCGATAAGCGGGGAGTTTGAGGTAATCGGGGCGAAAATTATGTCCCCACTCAGAGATACAATGTGCTTCATCTATGACCAATAAAGAGATGGGGATAGGGGCAATAAATTGGCGAAAGCGTTCGTTGTTTAACCGCTCGACCGAAATCATCAGGACTTTGATATCACCGCAGCGGATTTGCTCCATCACTTGTTTAGTTTGCTCGGGAGTCTGTGTGGAATCAATGGTAGCGGCGGCAATACCTTTACGGCGCATAAATGCGATTTGATCATGCATTAATGCTAGCAAAGGTGAAATCACTAGGGTTAAGTGGGGCAGTTGCGTGGCTGGTAGTTGATAGCACAATGACTTACCCGCACCGGTAGGAAAAATCGCACAGGCCGACTCCCCTTGCATTATCTGAGAAATCACCGACTCTTGTCCTGCACGAAATGATGAAAACCCAAAAACGTGCTCAAGTGCCTTGGTCAACATACCGCCTCTCCCCGTTTTTAACCCAGCGTCTTTTATAAATCGAGAAGAGACGGTATCGGTGACACGTTGACGTTGCAAGCACAAGCGATGACGAGTGCGAGCGAATCCAGCATCTTTTTCAAGCGGAAAAGATGTCCTTGCTTGAGGTGACAACCATTACAACGCCTTAACCAATGCTGCGATGTGATCCCAGTTGCGCGCGTCAATCAACTTGGCAGGGACCATCCAAGTGCCACCACATGCAAGCACCGAAGGCAATGCGAGATAATCGCTTACGTTCGCCTCACTCACGCCGCCGGTTGGCATGAAACTCACGGGATACACGGCAGATAATGCTTTTAACATCGCAATGCCGCCTGAAGCTTCGGCAGGAAAAAACTTCAATGTATCCAGCCCCAGCTCCATGGCTTGTTCGACTAAGCTGGGGTTGTTGATCCCGGGGATGATAGGAATGCCGCATTGCTGGCAATGTTTCACTGTGGTTGGGTTAAGCCCAGGGCTGACAATAAAATCGGCGCCTGCGTCAATTGCGGCGTCGACTTGGGTTGTAGTGAGTACCGTGCCGGCACCAATCAGCATATCGGGATAGGCATCGCGCATGAGACGAATAGCACGGGCGGCCGCGTCAGTGCGAAAGGTAATTTCAGCGCACGGTAGGCCGTTATCGACCAAGGTTTTTGCTAGCGGCACAGCATCATCCGCATTATTAATCGCAATCACTGGCACGATGCGAATTGCCTTAAGGCGTTGATTCAGTTCAGTCATGGGGGGTCCCTTACAGTAAAACGCTTAATAGCGCTACGATAACAAACGCAATGGTCCCGAGTAGGGTTTCCATCACAGTCCAAGTTTTAAGTGTGGTTTTTTCATCCATTTCGAGTAGGCGCGATACCAACCAAAAGCCCGAGTCGTTGAAATGCGATAAAACGGTCGCCCCACCAGCAATCGCGATGACAATAAAGCACACATCCAGTTGGGATAAACCCACAGTATGCGATACGGTGGGCGCGATAAGTGCGGCTGTGGTGGTGAGAGCAACGGTGGCAGAGCCTTGTGCAACGCGCAAGCAGGTAGCAATAACAAATGCGGCCAATATTATCGGCATGCCCGTGTCTGACAGCATGGTGGCGAGTGCTTGACCGATACCGCTCGCGCGCAAGACGCCACCAAACATGCCGCCCGCGCCAGTGACCAAAATCACTGCACAAATTGGCGCTAACGAATCGGTACACAGTTTTTCCATTTTACTTTTGCCCAGTTTTTGGCCAAAGACCAACAAGCAAGTTAATAGGGTGATCAGCAGTGCGACCGGGGTTTTACCTAGCATACGCAAGAAGCCGACCCATTGATGTTCGCCATTGACCATGCCAGCCACACTGAGTGCGTTTAGACCCGTATCGAGGAAAATGAGCAGTACAGGGAGCAGTAAAATCATCAACACAGTTGAAAAGGCAGGGTAATCCTTTTTGCTTTTAAACATGACTTCAGTGTTTAAAAAAGCCTTTGCGAGCGGAATGTTGAATCTCTTGCCTGCATACAGTCCGAATAAGTAGCTACCCAAATACCAAGTAGGAAACGAAACCAGAAGCCCAACGACTAAGAGCAAGCCCATGTCTGCGCCGAGTAAATCTGAGGCTGCAACGGGACCGGGATGAGGGGGGACAAAGGTATGCATAACTGCAAACGCCCCCGCGACCGGCAAGGCGTATTTTATCGGTGAGCCACCCAAGCGTTTTGCGACGCTAAACATGATGGGCATCATTACAATCAGCCCCGCGTCGAAAAAGATAGGAAAGCCAAAGAGCAAAGAAGCAATACCGAGTGCTAATGGGGCACGTGCTTCGCCAAACCGAGCGATCAGCGTATCGGCCAAGACATTCGCACCGCCGGTGACTTCGAGAATTTTGCCTATCATGGCACCCAGCCCGACGAGTAAGGCAACTGATGCGAGGGTATTGCCAAACCCTGTCATCATGGTTGGCACCACGTTATCGATCGGGATTCCGGTGGTGAGTGCAGTGGCCAAGCTGACCAACGTCAGCGATGCAAAAGCATGTACCTTAAGTTTCATTATTAGTAGTAATAACAATGCGATAGCGCCCAGTGCTATCAAGAGCAGAGTCGTTGGCTCAGGGCTTTGTGCGAGTAGTTCCATGGCTCACCTCTTCCGACTAAGATGTTTTGTGTCAAACGTCACAAAGTTAAAGGTTACCGGTAACATGTTACCGGTAACCACACTAAGATAAAGACAATTATTAAATGCATGACCAAAAATGAGATCTGGTTAAAATCTCGCTAAGGAGTTGGTATGGCAATTGGTAGTGTGATTGTGATGGGCGTGAGTGGTTCTGGAAAAAGTACGCTAGGCGTGAAATTGGCACAGCGCTTAGACGCCAAGTTTATCGATGGTGATGATTTACATCCACGCGCAAATATCGAGAAAATGGCATTGGGACAGCCTCTCAATGATAGAGATCGAGAGCCTTGGCTCGAACGGCTCCGTGATGTCGCGTTTAGTTTGGAGCAAAAAAACGAATTCGGTGTCATCGTTTGCTCTGCGCTTCGACGTCAATACCGAGATAGGCTTCGTGAGGGAAATAAGAGCGTCACTTTTCTTTTTCTAGATGGTAGCTATGAGTTAATTCTTGAACGTATGCGAGCGCGTAAAGGCCACTTCATGAGAACCGAAATGCTTGACAGTCAATTTGCCGCTTTAGAAAAACCGACGGGGATTGAATCAGACGTGATTTCTGTTGATATCAACCGAGATATCGAATCCTTAACAAAATACGCAGCGTGTCTCATTACTCGTCAGCAAGAGGTGGCTTGATGGTGCACTCTAACGTTGAAGCGGTGACTAAAGAGCTACGCCAACGCAGTGAGTCTGCGCGCACCGCGTTTTTACGCCAAACTCAGAGACAAACCGATATGGGAAAGACGCGTGCAAGCTTGTCTTGTGGCAATATCGCACATGCGGTGGCCGCATCGTGCCAGCAAGATAAACAGCACATGCTGGATATGACCACCGCCAATGTGGCAATTATCAGCGCTTATAACGATATGCTTAGCGCGCATGCGCCCTATGCTGACTATCCCGATCAGATCAAAGCTGCTCTGCAGCCTTTGGGCCATACGGCGCAAGTGGCAGGCTGTGTGCCCGCGATGTGTGATGGGGTGACGCAAGGTCAGCCGGGGATGGAGATGTCGTTGTTTTCACGTGATGTGATTGCGCAGGCGACTGCGATATCGTTAAGCCATAATGTCTACGATGCCACACTGTTGCTTGGCGTATGCGATAAAATTGCACCGGGGCAACTGATGGGTGCGCTTGCCTATGCGCACTTACCGACTTTATTTGTGCCCTCTGGCCCGATGTCCACAGGTACAACCAACGAGGAAAAAGTGGCGGTACGTCAAGCGTATGCAGCCGGTGACGTCGGTAAAGAGGCATTATTGGCGATGGAATGTCAGGCCTATCACAGTCCGGGGACCTGCACCTTCTACGGCACGGCTAACACCAATCAACTGGTGCTTGAAGCTATGGGGTTAATCCTCCCCGGCGCCGCGTTTGTCGCCCCGAACTCGGCGTTGCGCCACGCGTTGACTTGCTATGCGGCGACAGCGTTAGCATCCCAGTGTGCGGGAAGTGCGACTTACCGACCACTCTGCGATGTGATGACGGAAAAAAGCGTCATCAATGGTGTGGTCGCGTTGCTGGCTTCAGGCGGCAGCACCAACCATACCATCCATTTGGTGGCCATGGCGCGAGCAGCAGGGATCATCCTGACGTGGGAAGATATTGATACATTGTCCCATGTGGTTCCGTTATTGACTCGAATGTATCCTAACGGCCCGGCTGATATTAATGCTTTTGAAGCCGCTGGAGGCGTCCCAACGTTGATGGTGCACTTACATGCGCTTGGGTTATTACATGACGATACCTTACCTGCCGTCGGCCAATTTAGCGATCAATTGACCACACCACGATTAGACCAGGGGCAGCTTGTTTGGGAACCTGCCGCACCATCAACTGACACAGGGGTTATAGCGGCTTCCGGCTCGCATTTCAGCTCAACCAGTGGATTACGCATGCTCTCTGGCAATATGGGCAACGCGGTGATCAAAGTCTCCGCGGTGGCTCCCGCACATCGCGTGGTTTGCGCGCCTGCGCGAGTGTTTGACTGTCAGCACCAGGTTGAGCAGGCCTATCAAAGAGGGGAGTTCAACCAAGACGTGGTTGTGGTGGTACGTTTCAATGGCCCTGCCGCGAATGGCATGCCAGAGCTGCATAAGCTCATGCCGATTCTTGGCAATGTGCAAAAAATGGGTTATCAGGTTGCACTGGTGACAGATGGACGGTTATCGGGGGCGTCAGGTAAGGTTCCTGCCGCTTTGCACGTCTGTCCAGAAGCCATGCATGGCGGTGCGCTGGCCGTTATTAAAGATGGCGATCTGATCACATTGGATGCCAATGCTGGCGTATTGACCTGTCATGCTGACTTATCCCTGCGTCCTGTGACAGAACCGCCCCAAGCGACCAATACATGGGGACGTGATTTGTTTGCTGCGGCGCGTCAGCAGGTGTCACGCGCTGATGAGGGGGCGACGTATTTATTTCCTTCACCGCGTGCATAAGCCATAGTGTGTCATCGCACGGTGTATTTCGTTGATGCGTTATGTCACATAAATGGGCTAATACTTGGCGAGATAATGAGGGCAGCACACTACCGGTTGTGATACAGCAAGCGAGATGATGGTTTCGTAAACGCCTGGACTTAGGCGTGGAATGTGAGGCGCTAAGGGGCGACCTTTCCACGCAGGGCTTTAGTTTGGCTCTTACGTTTTTTAGCATCCACGCGGCGTCGTTGTGAGGCCTTGGTAGGCTTGGTGGGTTTACGTTTTTTCTGCTCTACCATCGCGCCTTTGATCAACGCCTGTAAGCGCTCTAGCGCGTCTTCTCGGTTTAGCTCTTGGGTGCGGTAGTTTTGCGCTTTTATGACTACGACGCCCTCTTTGGAGATGCGCGAATCAGACAGAGCCATTAATCGGGCTTTGTACGCATCAGGCAGTGACGAGGCTTGGATGTCAAAGCGCAGATGAATGGCGCTCGATACTTTGTTGACGTTTTGCCCGCCTTTCCCTGCGGCGCGGATGGCCGTGAGCTCAATCTCATTGTCGGGAATTGCCACCTTATTCGATAGAGTGAGCATACAACCTCTCATGCATGAAGAAAGAGCGCAGTGTACACAGAGTAAGGCCTGCCGCGCAAATAGACCGGCAGGCCAGAGCGGCTGAATCCGCGCGTTAGGGGAGATCAAACACCAGTGCTTGGCTGGTTTCGTTGCCCTTATTGCTAAAGGTGACATGGTGGATATCTTCAATCTTTGCGCCATCGCCTGGAGCCAGAGATGTCGTTTCAACGTCGAGCGTGCCCGCGACTTGATGTACATAGGCATGGCGTCCAGCCTCCAATGGCAAGGTAACCGATTCACTGGGCGGTAGAATCAGCTGTAGCAAACGCGCATCTTGTTTGATGCGTAAGGTGCCATTTTCTCCGGTTGGGGTCGCGATGACGGTAAAGCCAGCCTGCTTACCAAAATCTTTTTGCTGATAACCCGGCTCCCCGCCTTGCTCATTGGGCTCAATCCAAATTTGTAGAAAGCGCAAGACTTGGGTTGATGAGGCATTATACTCGCTATGATAAATACCGGGCCCAGCCGACATCAGTTGGAACTCGCCAGCCGGTAGGGTTTGTCGGTTGCCTTGACTGTCTTTGTGCTCTATTTCCCCTTCCAGCACCAGACTGATGATTTCCATATCACGGTGTCCGTGGGTATCAAAGCCTGCGGCGGGCGAGACGATATCATCATTGATCACACGCAGTGCAGAGAAGCCCATATGATGAGGATCGTAATAGCTACCAAATGAAAAAGTATGGCGGCTTTGTAGCCAGCCAAAGTTGGCCTGACCGCGATCGCTGGCATGACGGACGGTAATCATAATGCTTCTCCTCACTGATTCGATGTTGAACAGCGACGACGCTGAACAATAGCTGCAGTGTAGAAACAAAAACGCCGTGCGAACACGGCGTATGGTTGAGCATCTTGTTCTAAAAAATAGAACGACAATGAGGACAATGGTAAGCGATGAAGCTAGAAATAAAAGTAGCTAGTAATATGGCCACTCATCTCTTCGCTCTCCCAATGCTGATAGCGTGCTTTACTGCGGATAGACCAATCCGAAGTAACACGCCAGTTCCATGTCATATCCACTTGTGAATGTGACAGCGAATCACGATTAAGTAGGGGGAGAGATTGGGCTTGTAAACCGAGGCGGTGGTCATCAGCAAGCTGCCAAAGCAAGCCAGATTCAATCCCTATTGCAATATTTAGCTGGTCATCACTGGCATCGCCATGTGAGAGTGCCGTGGACCACAGAGCGTAAGCATGGAGACCATCGGCCTCGCCCCAAGACTGACCGATGCCGCCTTGCGCAAACCAACGACTGGATGGCTCTCGCGCAGTAGGTAGGCGATCAAAGCCCGCGCGGATATTCCACGACAGGCTAGAAAAAACCGGCTTTTTCGGGGCGATTGTCATGGCATCGATCAGATAGAGCTTAGCTATCTGTGTCTTGCCGTCTTCATCATGACTCATTGCCACATCGACAAAACTGATTTGTGCGCCGGGGACAAAGCCATCTTGAGGATCCAGTAAATCATGATAAGCCGCGCGCCATTCGAGTGTTAACGCATCTGGGCGATGCTTTGATGCCCTTGCGCCAATTCCTACGCGTGTAGAGCCGTGTCCTTTGTCCGGTGCGACACTGGTATTAGCGACGGGTTCAAATGGAGAGACGGCGCTAACTTGGCTCCGTAATGCAAGTAGCTTAGTGAGACGCTGTGCATAAGGGTCTCTAGGCAGCCCTTGATCATAGAAATCAAAATTGAGCCATTCGTACGCAAATTCATAAATAGCTGCCAGCTGCTCCGCACTATATTGTTTGTGGTTAGGAAAATCGCCATTTTTGGCTTTTTGTGCTGCTTCAAACACGATTGGAGACGTCTGCTGCGACATGTTTAACAACCGGGTGCCAAATGACGCGCGGAAGTTGGGCGTTTCAATCAAATCATTATTGGCGAGCGTTTTAACCGTATCTGAAGGAATCGCTTGAAAAGGAAAGTCACTGACTAATCGCAGCTCTTCGCGGGCCAGCTGTAGCAAGGCAAGTAGTTGGTATGAGCAGTTTTCATCGAGAAAGTAGTAATCGAAGGTTGCGCGCTGCATTTCCCATAAGTGCAGGAGTACCCGGTTAACCTCTTGTTCGGAGAGGTTAAGGGCATACTCCCAAATATCGCGAGACTCAATGTCATTGTACTCTCGTACCTTACGGTAATAAGGCATGACGGTAAACTGTCCCGGATAGGCGCCAAACAGGCCTTTTGCGGCATATAAAGCAGCGTTATCACTTTCGTTTGGCTCGGCAGCAAAGTTGACGGCGAAGGCGACTAATTCTTTGTTTCTGGTCTGATCCTTGGCATCAATGCGTAGCAGGGTATGGCCGAACATGGATGACGGGTTATTCATAAATGCTGTCGGGAACACCAGCGTCATGGCTTCAGGATCAAGCACCTTTTTCCAGCGTTCAAGTTCGGGACAATCGAGTGTGGCAGTGCGCCCTGCTTGAGATTCGAGCCACGTATATCGTGCAGGATAACGGCACCGTGTAGCTTGTGCTACTGCAGTGTCGGCATGATAAAGCGCGTCAATGGTCGCCTTGATCTCTTGTTTTGGCTCCGTCTTTCCGTGAGGAGAAAGGAAGAAGGTTTGAGAATCGATCGTACTCTCATAACCAGAAAATGTTTGAGGTAAATAGTGGCCAAGTTTAAGCCAATACGCGTGCTTAGCTAAAGTAGGAATATCGAAGTCACTTTTCTCGGCAAACGTAGGCGCGCTAAACAAACAGAGAATAATGAGACTAATAGAGGAAGATAGAGAGGAGAAAGCGTTGAGAAGTCTCATATCAGTACAACGAGTTATATATGAAAACATGAAAGTGCCCGAGTAGGGCACTTTCGTACTCTATCCTAACCAAGCTGGAGAGGATGTTATTAGCGTTACATCACTTAGATTTTATACGCTGCAAGCTGCTCATTTTGAGCCACAACCGTGTTTAGGTTGGTGAGTACTTCCTGTGAAGTTACTTGCTCTGAGGTCACGATTGACGCAAAGTTTTGCTTTGCAACGTCGTTAAATGCTGCTTTGTCTGCATCTTTGATGCCCCATACTTCAGAAAGCGTTGCCAAGGTTTCACCTTCACCACGTGCGATATCACGAGCTAGATTGTCCATATTTCCGTCGATGAACATAGCCAGTTTCTGCTGTGAATCAATGGTGCCAGTACCGTCACAGCCCAGAGTACCAAAGGTGATACCAAAGGTTTGGTTACCTGAAGTACCGTTAGTGGTGGCGCCGAGAACTTTGTAAACTTTGCCTTGTTGGCCATCAAATACCATTGTACCCAGACCACAACCGATATCAGAGTCTGCCATTGCAGCGCCTGATAGAGGAAGAGTTGCAAGAGCAGCGATTGCAATTAGTTTTTTCATGGTAATCCTTTTGATTGAAAATGTTGGCATTCGGCGTTTCTTCCCCATCTTTTTCTCAACTGTGAGAATATTAGACAGAGCGATGCCAAAAACTTGGTCTGACGATTCTATTGACTGTTTTGTATAATTTCAACTACACCCTATAAAACTTGGGGTTAGTCACCCAAAAATAGAAAATGAAAGCTACAAGGCCTTGTGTGGCCCAAAGCACTCATAGTGGAACTGTTCGTCAGGAACGCCAAGGTCGCGAAGTTGCGCTTGGATATGGCGCATAAAGCCAACTGGGCCGCAGAGATATACCTGCACCGTGGCGGGACTGAACGTATCGCTCAACGCAGTGAGATCCATCCATCCGGTATGATCAAAGTCTTGTCCAAGCGTATCTGCGGGTTGAGGTTGGTTATACCAAACGTGCGTCTGAATATGCGCGTGCTGACGCGCGAGAGTGCGAACAGGATGATTGAAAGCATGCAGTTTGCCGTTCTCGGTAGCATGCAGCCAAGTTACAGATGCGTTGTGCTCGGTAAGGCTTTCTAGCATCGCCAACATTGGCGTTATGCCCACCCCGCCAGAAATTAATACCACGGGCGTATTCGGATCCACGTTCAGTTTGAGATCGCCCGCCGGTGGTGTGAGCATCACAGTACCACCAACGGCTAACTCATCATGTAAGTAATTAGAGACCTGACCTTGTGGCTCCCGTTTCACCGAGATCTGATAATGCTGGCCGTTCGGCGCGTGTGACAAACTGTATTGGCGAATTTCTTGGTGTTCAAAGCCAGTATGATTGACCACGATGCCAATGTATTGCCCGGCCGTAAAAGGCGCGACGGGCTGACCGTCTTGAGGGGCAAATACAAAACTGGTGACCTGCTCACTTTCAGGACGTTTTTCAATCAAAGTAAATGCTCGCTGCCCTTGCCAGCCACCGGTTTGGGCGTGGCTATCTTCATAAAGCTGCTTCTCTTTGGCGATAAATACATCCGCGAGCACTTGATAGGCCTCAGCCCATGCATCAAGCACGGCTTGTCCCGGCGAAAGTAGCTCATCAATGGTGGCCAACAAATGCTGACCGACAATCGGATAGTGCTCGGCTTTGACCAGCAAACTCGTGTGTTTGTGAGCGATTTTCTCTACCGCGTCCAGTAAAGCGGGCAAGTTATCGATGTTCTGTGCATAGGCACAAATTGCGTTAAACAGTGCTTCACGCTGATCGCCATTTTGCTGGTGGCGCAGATTAAAAATGTCTTTTAGTTCAGGGTGATGGTGGAACAGCCTTTGGTAAAAGTGGCTTGTCAGCTTCGGGCCAGTTTCGGCGAGCACCGGGGCGGTTGATTTCACAATATCAATGGTTTGTTGGCTTAACATCAGCGTTTCTCTAAACATGTATATTTAATGCATGTTTTAAGTTGTATCTCAAATATATCTTTTTATCAATAGAAGACTTACAATTTGGCGGGGCAGCAAGAGGCGCACATGCAACTAACCAGCTTTACAGATTACGGACTTCGCACCTTGATTTTTCTGGCCTCCTTACCAGAGGGTGAGCTCACCAACATTACCGAGGTGACACGCTTGTTTGGTGTGTCGCGCAATCATATGGTGAAAGTCATCAACCGTTTAGGGCAGTTGGGATATATTCAAACGGTGCGTGGGAAGAACGGGGGGATTCGTCTACTGCAAGCGCCGACTGCGATTACGGTGGGGCAAGTGGTGCGCGATCTTGAACCGTTGGAGCTCGTCAATTGCTCGGTTGAGTTTTGTCATATCACCCCAGCGTGCCGTTTAAAAGAGCGTTTAGCGAAAGCCAAGCAAGCCTTTTTAGAGGAGTTAGATGCATGCACCATCGATGCGCTTATCAACGACAATCGCGAGTTAATGATCCTGCTCACTCGCCCCTAAATGTGCAAGGACAGCACTAAGTAGAGCTTATGGCTAATTCCGCTTTAACGCGCGCCGCCTCGACGCCATCTTCCTCAAGTCGCAACAGTAAAAATCTGACGGTTCTGTGGGAACTCATCGCGTTTATTCGCCCTTATCGCTGGCAAGTGAGCGCGGCATTGCTGGCCTTGGTGTTTACCGCGTCATTGACGCTCTCGGTCGGACACGGCGTTCGCCTTTTGATCGACCAAGGCTTTGCACAGCAATCACTGGTTGAGCTGGGGAATGCGGTAAAGTTTATTTTGCTGATCACGGTATTGATCGCGATCGGTACCTTTTTCCGGTTCTATCTGGTGTCATCGGTGGGTGAACGGGTCAGTGCCGATATTCGCCAAGCGGTGTTTGATCATGTGATTGGCCTACATCCGAGCTATTTTGAAACCCACGGCAGTGGCGAAATCATGTCGCGGATCACCACAGATACCAGCTTGCTGCAAAACATCATCGGCTCCTCCTTCTCCATGGCGATGCGTAGTGCGTTGATGTGTGTGGGCGCCATCATCATGCTGTTTGCCACCAATATTAAACTGACCTTGATTGTGCTGGCCTCCGTACCTTTTATTTTGGTGCCAATACTTATCTATGGTCGTCGTGTGCGGGCGTTATCGCGGCAAAGCCAAGATTCGATGGCGGATGTAGGCAGCTATGCCGGTGAAGCCATCACAAACATTAAAACCGTGCAAAGCTTCGCGGTAGAAGATCACGCCAAAGCCGCATTTGGTCAAGAGGTGGAGCGTGCCTATCAGATCGGACGCGAGCGCGTCAAACAACGAGCCATTCTTATTTCCGGCGTGATCGTGATTGTGTTCAGCGCCATTACTGGCATGTTGTGGGTTGGCGGTCGCGATGTGATTCAAGGTACCATGTCAGCAGGGGACCTGGGCGCGTTTGTGTTTTTCGCCATCATGGTTGCCTCTTCGATGGCTACCTTGTCGGAAGTGATGGGGGAGTTGCAGCGCGCGGCAGGCGCGACGGAGCGCTTGGTGGAACTGTTGCACGTGCAAAGCCATATTCGAACTCCCGCCACCTCGCCGAGTGTCGATGCCCAATCATTAAGCAATGATATTCGCTTTGAAGCGGTACATTTTCATTATCCCACGCGTCCCCATCAAGCAGCGATTGATGCGTTGAACCTTGTGATTCAGCCCGGTGAAGTCGTCGCCTTAGTCGGACCGTCGGGTGCGGGGAAAACTACCGTATTTGAATTACTGCAACGCTTTTATGATCCGCAGTCAGGCGCGATTAGGCTGGGCGGGCAAGATATTCGTCGCTTATCCCCGCAAGCGTTGCGCCAACAAATGGCACTGGTGCCACAACAACCCGCTCTGTTTAGTGATGATGTAATAGGCAATATTCGCTACGGCAGGCCAGGCGCCAGTGAGCACGCCGTCAAAGAGGCGGCGATTCAAGCGCATGCCGATGGGTTTATTCAGCAATTACCGGACGGCTACAACAGCTTTTTAGGTGAGCGAGGCGTACGGCTTTCGGGTGGGCAACGGCAGCGAATTGCGATTGCCCGAGCGATTCTCAAGGATCCACGAATTTTATTGCTCGATGAAGCCACCAGCGCCCTTGATAGCGAAAGTGAGCATGCGGTGCAGCAAGGCTTGGCGGCTTTAATGCGGGACCGCACTACCTTGATTATCGCTCACCGCTTATCGACCATTCAGCATGCTGACCGCATTGTCGTGATGGATCAAGGCAAGCTTATTGATGTAGGCAGCCATACCGACCTGCTGGCGCGCTGTCCTCTGTATCAACGCTTAGTAAAACGGCAGTTTAGCCATGTCTCAAATGGCTAAGCGTTGTTTTCCAATTCTTTGATTTGTTGGTCAATCTTTTCTGCTTCTTCGGTGAGCAATGAATAGCCACGAATGTCGCCGTTGCGCTGCGCCTGAAAGGCTTGTTGCTGCTTAGCTTCGTACTGCTTTTTAAGCTTTTTAACCGGATTCGGCTTTAAAAATGAGAGCATGTCATGTCCTTTGTTGATAACTGACATGCTCCATTACGGTGTAAGGGTGGACTTGGATGATAAGCGGCCTTTGTTTAGCGGCTCAAAGTGAGTGCGCGATAAAATCTTGTGCAGGAATGTCAGCGATTAATCATTAAAAAAGTCATCAATGATCGCTTGGTACTCTCCGGTGGCTTTCATGTCTGCTAACGCTTGATCTAATTGGTCACGTAGGGCTGATAACTCTTGCGCTTTAGAAAAGGCAATGTAACTAGGGGTGTCTTCAATAGGATGGGGATTGATCTCGACAACATCCTTCATATCGAGCTGGTTAACCAGGGCGCGTGCGCCAAAATGGTTGCTGAGCCACAAGCGTGCTCGGCCACTTTCCAACATCCGAAGGCACTGTGGTGCGCGAGTCAGGCGGAAAACCTGATCGAATTGATTTTGCGCCAAGGCAGCATCCATCCGGCTGCCGTAACTGACTTGGTTGATCACACAGACGGAGTAAGCGCCAAAATTGAACGATTGAATCGCATCTTCAGAGAGACTGACATCGGGGCGATGAACAAAGCGGATCCCTTGTTGAAATAAAACCTGCTGAGAGTAATCGAGAAACGCTTCGCGCTCAGATGTTTTGAAAATGGTGAATATGCCATCTGCTAAGCCAGTTCGGACCTGATAGAGTGCTCGCGCCCATGGCAGCACTTCAATCTCGACATCATAACCGAGCTTGGCAAAAGTTTGGCGTACAACTCGTACCGCCACACCATCAAGGGAGCCGTCTGAAGTCTGAATATAGGGCGGGTATTCGAGCGTGACTAAACGCACAGTTGGCGTAGCCGCATGGACCAAGCCGGTCATTCCCAACAGCAGTATCACCAACAGCACGCGTACAACAGGGCGTCGACATGAACTCAGCAAGGCTTAATCACTCTCAGTGAAAAGGTGTATTGCCTTAAGTTTAGCCAGCAAGCAGTAAGACGGGAGAAAATTTCGCTAAGACTGGCTGTTGCGAAGAACGACATTAGCCGATAAAACGGGGCAATAAAAAAGGCGAACCGAGCGGCTCGCCTTTCGTTTATCAAGTTAGTTTCTAACTTGGTTATCTGTGACTAGTGGATTACTCATCCATATAGTTTTCAATGCTAGGGCAAGAGCAAATCAGGTTGCGGTCGCCGTAGACATTATCGACACGGTTGACCGATGGCCAGTATTTGCTTGCCTTGTTATGGGCGGATGGGAAGCAAGCCAGCTCACGGGAATAGGTGTGAGACCACTCGTCTGCCATCAGATCCGCTTGGGTGTGAGGCGCGTTGACCAATGGGTTGTCTTCCAGCGTCCACTCACCGTCTTGCACCTTGGCAATTTCCTCGCGAATGGCAATCATGGCATCACAGAAGCGATCCAACTCTTCTTGGCTTTCACTTTCGGTCGGTTCAACCATCAGAGTACCCGCGACCGGGAATGACATGGTCGGCGCGTGGAAGCCATAATCCATCAAGCGTTTGGCGATGTCTTCTTCGCTGATGCCGGATGCCTCTTTGAGTGGGCGAATGTCGATAATACATTCGTGCGCAATGCGTCCGTTTTTACCGCGATAAAGCACGGGGTAGTAGGGACGCAAACGCTCCATCACATAGTTGGCACTGAGAATCGCTAACTCGGTCGCGCGCGTTAGGCCTTGTTCACCCATCATGGCAATGTACGCCCATGAAATAGGAAGAATCGAGGCACTGCCCATTGGTGCGGCCGACACGGCAAATTCATCACCTTGCTCCACATGACCGGGAAGGAAAGGCGCAAGGTGCGATTTTACCCCAATTGGCCCCATGCCCGGTCCGCCACCACCGTGGGGAATACAGAAGGTTTTGTGCAGGTTGAGGTGCGAAACGTCTGAGCCAATGTAGCCCGGTGTGGTCAGCCCCACTTGCGCATTCATGTTGGCGCCATCCAAGTAAACTTGGCCGCCAGCGTCATGCACCAGCTCGCACACTTGTTGCACGGTTTCTTCGTATACACCATGTGTCGATGGATAGGTGATCATAATGCACGAGAGCGCATCGCGGTGTTTATCGATCTTGGCTTTCAGATCGTCAATGTCGATGTTGCCATCGTCATCGCAGCCAACTACTACCACTTTCATTGAGACCATCGCCGCGGAAGCAGGGTTGGTACCGTGGGCAGAGCTTGGGATCAAGCACACGTTGCGGTGACTGTCGCCACGGCTTTCATGGTAGCGCTGAATCGCGATTAAGCCGGCATACTCCCCTTGCGCACCTGAGTTCGGCTGCATGGAGATCTCATCGTAGCCGGTGATTTCACACAGCATGTCACGCAGTGATTTACCCAGTGTTTGATAACCTTTGGCTTGCTCCAATGGCACAAACGGGTGCAGGGCACCAAATTCTGGCCAGGTGACGGGGATCATCTCGGCCGCGGCATTCAGCTTCATGGTACAGCTGCCCAATGGGATCATACCGTGGGTAAGGGAGAAGTCTTTGTTTTCCAACGCCTTCATATACCGCATCAGCTTGGTTTCACTGTGATAGCGGTTAAAGACGGGGTGCGTTAGATATGCACTGGTGCGGCGGCATGCGGCAGGGATCGCGGCAAATTCATCGGCTTCAATATCGCTCGCCACGCTTTCTGCATTGCCTTGACCGGTGAGCGCGGTAAGCAATTGATTGACCTCTGCCAGCGTGCTCGCTTCATCGAAACTCACGCCCAGTTGGCCATTTAATTTACGCAAGTTAAAGCCGGCATCCTGTGCTTGTTGATACAAGGCATCGGTTTGCTCGCCCGTGTTAAGTGTCACGGTATCAAAGAAGCTATCGTGAGCAAGGCTCAACCCAGCCGCTTGTATCGATTTGGCGAATAGCGCGGTGAGGTGATGCACTCGGCGAGCAATTTTCTTCAAGCCTTGAGGGCCGTGATACACCGCGTAAAAAGCGGCCATGTTGGCTAGCAAGGCTTGAGCGGTACAAATATTGGAGGTCGCTTTTTCACGGCGAATATGTTGCTCACGCGTTTGCATCGCCATGCGCAGAGCTTGATTGCCTTTGCTATCGACCGATACGCCAATCACGCGGCCGGGCATGGTGCGCTTGAGCTTGTCGCGTGTCGCCATAAAGGCGGCGTGTGGGCCACCGTAACCCATGGGCACGCCAAAGCGTTGTGCCGACCCAATCACCACATCCGCGCCCATTTCACCCGGTGCTTTGAGCACAGTGAGTGAAAGCAGATCGGTGGCGACTGCAACCAGCGTCTTCTTGCTTTGTGCGTCTGCAATCAGCGTGCTGAGATCGCGTACTTCACCGGTGGTGCCCGGATACTGGAGCAGGGCACCAAACACGTCATGCTGATTCAGCTGGTCCGCATGATCAACAATGATGTCATAGCCGAGGAAATTGGCGCGCGTTTTAATCACGTCCAGCGTTTGTGGATGCACATCGCTGGCAACAAAAAACGCGTTGCCTTTGTGCTTGCCGCCACGCTTACACAGGGTCATGGCTTCCGCCGCGGCAGTAGCTTCGTCGAGCAGCGACGCGTTGGCCAAATCCATTCCCGTTAAGTCCATTACCATTTGCTGGAAGTTCAGCAATGATTCTAACCGGCCTTGCGAGATCTCGGGCTGATAAGGCGTATAAGCGGTATACCAGCCAGGATTTTCCAGCACATTGCGTAAAATAGGCGGTGGGGTATGAGTGTGATAATAGCCTTGGCCGATCAGGCTGCGCTTAATGGTATTTTGCGCGGCAATGTCGCTCAGTTCCGCCAACATCTGGGTTTCGCTTTTGGGGGCGCTGAGGTTTAGCGGTTGTGGCAAGCGGATATCGGCAGGGACAGTTTCTTCAATCACATGCTCGAGGCTGGTGGCATTGATCGCCGCCAGCATCGCGCTTTGTTGCTGAGTATCTGGGCCGTTGTGGCGAGCGATAAAGTCATTATCGGCCACTAGGCTATCGAGTAAACGAGTATGCGTCATGATAGTCGTCCTGAGTTAGTCGTCGATGGCGGCGGTGTATGCGTCCGCGTCCATTAGATGATCCAAATTGGTGTCGTCAGCGAGTTTAATTTTGGCAATCCAGCCTCCTTCAAAAGGCGCTTCGTTAACTAGCTCTGGGCTATCTTCAAGATCTTCATTGACGGCAATGACTTCGCCATCGACCGGGGCATAGATATCAGACGCTGCCTTCACCGACTCCACCAATGAGAAGCCTTCACCTTTTTCAGTACTGTCGCCAACCTCGGGCAGATCGACAAACACGACATCGCCCAGCAGGCCTTGGGCATGATCGGTGATCCCCATGGTCACCGTGCCATCGCCGTTGTCTTTGACCCACTCATGGCTTTCAGAAAACTTTAGTGTCGCGTCCATTTGTTACTCTCCTGCGTTTAATGCGAGCTGCTCAGTCGTTGAGCGATTTACAATGTAAAGTGAGGCGGTCTGTGGATGACGATACCGCCTCCTGTGTCTTAATAACGTACGTGTCAATGGTATTGGCTTAGTCGTTGCAAGACTGTTTATGGCTTCGCGCCGCCATTTATTGGCGATATAGCGGGAAGCGCGCGCACAGCTGTTGCACCTCTTTACGAATGCGTGCCTCGATATCGGCATTGCCCTCTGGCGCTTCGACTAAGGCGTCCAGCACATCACCAATCCATTCTCCGATTTGGCGGAACTCCTCAGTGCCGAAGCCACGGCTAGTGCCGGCCGGTGTGCCAAGGCGAACGCCTGAAGTGATCATGGGTTTTTCGGTATCGAAAGGGATGCCGTTCTTGTTACAGGTGATGCCAGCGCGTTCTAACGCTTGCTCTGCTTGGTTGCCTTTTAGGCCTTTTGGACGCAGATCGACGAGCATCAGATGGGTATCGGTGCCACCTGTAACAATGTCGCAGCCACGTGTTTGTAGAACCTCGGCCAGGACTTTGGCGTTAGCAACCACTTGATCAATATACAATTTAAACTCAGGCTCCAGCGCCTCACCAAATGCCACCGCTTTGGCGGCAATCACATGCATCAGTGGTCCCCCTTGCAAGCCGGGGAATACCGCTGAATTGATCTTTTTGTTGATGTCTTCGTGATTGGTGAGGATCATCCCGCCGCGTGGCCCACGTAAGGTTTTGTGGGTAGTGGTGGTGACCACATGTGCATGGGGCAGTGGCGAAGGGTGTGCGCCGGTGGCCACTAGGCCAGCAATGTGTGCCATGTCGACCATTAAATAGGCACCCACTTCATCGGCAATGGCACGGAAACGAGCGAAGTCAATATGGCGAGGGATCGCACTGCCCCCGGCGATGATCATCTTCGGTTGATGTTCACGAGCCAGCACTGCGACTTCATCGTAATCAATTTCTAGGCTGTCTTTGCTCACGCCGTATTGCACAGCATTAAACCATTTACCGGATAGAGCAGGGCGCGCGCCGTGAGTGAGGTGGCCGCCAGCATCGAGTGACATACCTAAAATGGTGTCACCGGGTTGCAGTAGCGCCAGCATGACGGCGCCGTTGGCTTGTGCGCCCGAATGCGGCTGTACGTTGACATACTCACAGCTAAACAGCTGTTTGGCGCGGGCTTGGGCGATGGCTTCGACTTCATCAACGTGCTCGCAGCCGCCATAGTAGCGGCGGCCCGGATAGCCTTCGGCGTATTTATTGGTTAAGCAGGTGCCTTGTGCTTGCATCACGGCTTGCGAGACGATGTTCTCCGAGGCGATCAGTTCAATTTGTTGTTGCTGACGTTTGTGTTCGGCCTGCACTGCCGACATCACAGCACCATCGGATTCCGATAAGTTAGTGGAGAAAAACTGCTCCAATTCTACATTCGGGTAGCTCGGTTTCATTGCGCTTTCCTTGTTGGCGATGGTGGCTAACAGGCCACGACGTTAATCGGGATCACATTGGTGGCGAGGCCACCCTGTGAGGTTTCTTTATATTTACTCATCATGTCGAGCCCGGTCTCATGCATGGTTTTGATCACGCTATCAAGCGAGACGTGGTGCTCGCCGTCGCCACCCATGGCTAATCGGGTTGCGTTAATGGCTTTGACGGCGCCCATGGTATTGCGTTCTATACAGGGAACTTGCACCAAGCCATCGATGGGATCACAAGTGAGACCTAGGTTATGTTCCATACCAATCTCTGCGGCGTTCTCAATTTGTTGATTACTCGCTCCCATCGCCGCTGCTAAGCCGCCAGCTGCCATGGAGCACGCCACGCCAATTTCTCCCTGACAACCGACCTCTGCGGCCGAAATAGAGGCATTGGTCTTGTACAAAGAGCCAATAGCCGCAGAGGTGGCCATAAAGGTACGGATCCCGTCTGGGTTATTGGGCGACACAAATTTGTCGTAATACGCAAGCACGGCAGGGATCACGCCTGCCGCACCATTGGTTGGGGCGGTGACCACACGACCACCGGCGGCATTCTCTTCGTTGACCGCCATGGCAAATAGGTTGACCCAATCATTGGTATCTGTGGGTAAGCCATGGGCTTGTTTATCGTGAATGGCGTCGTACATGCCTTTGGCACGTCGCTTAATGTTTAAACCACCCGGCAATACGCCACCTTGTTTAATGCCTCTATCGATGCACTCACGCATCACTTGCCAGATATGATCCAGTCCCTGGTTAACCGTGTCACGTGTGGCGCCACTATCGTGATATCGCGCGCGTGCCACTTCGTTAGTAAACATCAGCTCACTGATGGTCATGCCCGTTTTTGCACATTGGTCAAGCAACTCCGCCGCACTATTAAACGGGTGAGGAGGGACAAAATCTGTTGCCAATGCATCGGTTTCGCCTTCTTCCACCACAAAGCCACCGCCGACAGAGAAATAGGTCTTGCTGGCCAAACAGTCACCGGCTTTATCGTATGCACTGACTGTCATCCCGTTGGGGTGCTCGGGCAGTACTTGCTCATAGTGAAAGGCAATATCTGCCTGCCAATTGAATGGGATGTAGTGGCGTCCAGCAAAGGGGAGTTCGCCGCCGTTTTTGACCAGCTTGGTCATGGTATCGATTTCATCTGACTCTATGGTCGCGGGCATTTCGCCCATCAATCCCATTACACAGGCAACGTCGGTGGCATGGCCTTTCCCGGTGAGCGCTAGTGATCCGTATAAGTCCACTTTGACACGCTCGATGTCGGTCACTGAGAGCGTTTGTGCCGCGTATTGCGTAAAGCGTGCACAGGCCACCATCGGGCCTACGGTGTGGGAACTTGAAGGCCCAACACCAACTTTGAACAGGTCAAACATGCTGTGACTCATGGCCTGTCTCCTCAATCAGTAAGGTACGTTTTTGTCATTATTCATGCTGTCTTACATCGAAGATGTCGACATTGCTTCACGTTGCACTCAACAGTCGCGATCGATGAATACGCGCACTGTTGATTTAAACATTTTGTTAACGTACCTAAGCGTTCACTTTTCCGCAAAATAAATTTCCAATAAGAAACCTATGTTGTGATCCTAGAGACAAAACCTTCTCTTTTTAAACCATTGTATAACTGCGCAAACGTTTGCCTTTTTATCTTAAGCAAGGGTAAATTGCAAATCAATGTCGGTGAATGCTCGGGGGTTACTCGTCGTTCATTGAATAACGGGTAAATAAACAAGTGTGTAATGCTTTGTTTTTACGAGAAATAAAGTGAGGGGGCTCAGTTTGGGGTGAGCGTGATAGGTTGCCTGCTTTCACCAATTCGCTGGTTGCGTCACGTTTATGATACCGGTATTTTCCGATAGGAAACTTTTTTGTTAAAAGTGTTAAAGCGTCAAACATAGCGGGACAACCGATAGAGGCGAAAGCAGGTGACAACAGACCGATCAACACAGGATGTGTACCCGTCGATGCAGGTTGAACGATCGCAACGTGAGGGTGAAACGCGCGAGCCCATTGCGCCATTGCGGCTGGGCCCGCGCTTAAAAGCAGTCAGGGTAGGACTTGGGCTTACGCTTGAAGAGGCAAGCCAACGGACTGGGTTGGCTCGCTCGACATTGTCCAAAATTGAAAATGAGCAGATATCCCCAACCTTCCAAGCGATGCAGAAGCTCGCGCACGGCTTGGATATCGATATTCCGCAACTGTTTGCTCCGCCAAAAAAACGGCAAGCAACAGGCCGGCGAGACGTGACGCTAGCGGGTCAGGGAAAAGCGCATCCTACCGGTACCTACGAACATGAGCTGTTGGCGACGCAGCTTAGCAACAAAAAAATGATGCCATTTAAATCGCGGGTCAGAGCGCGCGCGTTTGAAGACTATAGCGACTGGATCCGCCATGACGGCGAAGAATTTTTATTGGTGCTGGAAGGTAGCATCCAATTTTTTTCCGAATTTTACGAAGCGATCATCCTCAATGAGGGCGACAGTGTGTATTACGACGCTACCATGGGGCACATGTTGGCCTCCGTCAGTGATGCCGATGCACTGATCTTATGGGTGACCGCTTCCTAACCAACGACACAAATACATCGCTTAACGTGGGCAAGAGGCCCGCCGGCGCAATATGGAGTGAACAATGGCAGAGTTACTGACGACCCCGTTACACGGCTTGCATCTTGATATGGGCGCAAAAATGGTTCCATTCGCTGGTTATGATATGCCAGTGCAATATACGTTGGGCGTGCGCAAAGAGCACCTCCATTGTCGTGAGCATGCGGGCTTGTTTGATGTGTCCCACATGGGACAAATTCGTCTTCATGGCACGGATGCGGCGAAAGCATTAGAGGGATTAGTCCCGGTTGATGTACTGGATTTACCAGAAGGAAAGCAGCGCTATGCACTGTTCACTAACGAGCAAGGTGGCATTTTAGATGATCTGATGATTGCCAACTTAGGCGATCACCTTTTCTTAGTCGTGAATGCCGCCTGCAAAGCGCAGGATATTCAGCACCTGCGCGATAACTTGACAGGAGATGTGTCGGTCGAGGTCCTAGAAGATCGTGCTTTGCTGGCTCTACAAGGCCCCAAAGCGGCGCAAGTACTGGCGACATTCAACCCAACCGTAAACGATATGGTGTTTATGGACATTCAACCGGTTGAGATTAATGGCATTCACTGCGTGGTGAGCCGCTCAGGTTACACTGGCGAAGATGGGTTCGAAATTTCTGTCCCGGCTGAACATGCAGAAGCTCTTGCCAAAGCACTGTTAGCTTACGACGAGGTAGAATGGATTGGCTTGGGTGCGCGTGATTCGCTGCGTCTTGAATGCGGACTGTGTTTATATGGGCACGATCTGGATACCACCACTACGCCGGTTGAAGCAACCTTGATCTGGGCAATCAGTAAAGTGCGTCGCGCCGATGGTGAGCGTGCGGGTGGCTTCCCCGGTGAGGCGAAAATCCTTGAACAAATTGCTACCAAAGCGGTGAGCCGCAAGCGCATTGGGCTGGTGGGCCAAAGTAAAGCCCCTGTCCGTGAAGGTAGCAAACTGTTTGATGCAGACGACAATGAAATCGGCGTGGTCACCAGCGGCACCTTTGGCCCCACCAAAGGGATGCCCGTGGCGATGGGTTATCTCCCGCCTGAGTTTATTGCCCCCGGCACCGAGGTCTACGCGGAAGTGCGTGGCAAAAAACTGCCCATGACGGTCGAAAAAATGCCTTTTGTGCCGCAGCGGTATTATCGCGGTTAAGCCCTCCCTGAACGCATACGACGACGAGAAAAACGCAGCCAGAGATGGCTGCGTTTTTGTTGCAGGTCGACGTCCACTTTTTTTTAGGTGGCTGCGATCCCTACGCCTCACTTAGTTGCTCAACCGCCTCTAGTGCTTGAGAGCCGTAAATCAATGACGGGCCGCCACCCATCACGATCGCGACGTTAATGGTCTCTACGCATTCTTGTTTGGTTGCGCCATGTTTAAGAGCGGCGGCCACGTGGGCACCAATACAGCCATCGCAGCGCGCGGCAATACCAATCCCTAGTGCAATTAACTCTTTGGTTTTTACATCAAGATCGCCCTCAGCCATTGCCGCCCGGTGAAGCTGACCGAATGCAGATAGGGTGTCACTGCTGTGTGCTTTAAATTGTTTATTGAGCGCCAGTTGTTGCTGATTGATTTCCTGATAGTTTTTCTTGGTCATAATGCCTCTCTTTTAATTTAGATTTATCTAATTTAAAGGGTTTTGCGTGTTGATGCAATCTGTGTCTGCCGAGCCTCTACATTTGTCTAAAAAAGCAATCAGCTTGACGCTGTGTCGTGGGAAAAGTGAGGGGAAATAGGTTATTTATTAGATTGTCATTAATAGTTGTTCTAATTTAAAACAACACATTCAACCTTTTTACCAACATGCTCCTATGTGCTGTCACTGACGGAGGTCAGTATGAGTATTAAAAAGCGCTTACTCGTTGTCGTCCTGACAGGCGTTATCCTGCCCACCCTCATTATCGCTATTGTGTCACTCTATCAGTTTCGAACGAGTACATTACAAAGCTATGAGCAGAGCTCATACAAAGAAATGCAGCACATAGGCAATGCGTTTAAATTCTACTTAGAAGGGCTGGCGGCAAACGCCAAAATGCTGGGTAATAGCGACGCGCTTAAACGCTTGGATAGCTCAGTCACCAAATATATGGGCCCGACGAAAACCATGACCTCTGAGCAAAACAGCCCCGTCGAAGCACGGGCGTATGGTTTGTTGGAATCCATGGGGGACTCACGAGAGGATTTCGCCTATGTGTTTCTTGGGCTGAGCGATGGTGGGTACATTCAATGGCCGCAAGGAGAGTTGGGAGATTATGACCCACGCCAGCGCCCTTGGTACCAAACGGGTCAGGGAAGTGGCAACAACCCAGTGCGTGTACCGGCGTATCAAGATGTGAACACTGGTGCACCTCTGCTCGATTATGTGATGGAGTTTCAGGCGCAAGACGGTTTGCGTGGTGTGATTGGTGTTGATGTTACGCTAGAAGCGCTGACAAATATGTTAGGCGACGTCACCCTCGGTGAGTCGGGCTATATTGTGTTGGTGGAAGACACGGGCACAGTGCTTGCGGATCCGAACAACCCAGACAATAACTTTGAGCCTGCCCGGAGTGTCGAAAGTGTCTACAGCGGTGGGAATTTTAGTGAATCACTTACCGCCGTCTCCTTTGCTGGCAAAGACTACTTTGTCAACCAGTACAAAGCACCGGAGAGTGGTTGGCGACTGATTGGTATTGTGCCGCAGCAAGAGGTACTCGGCCAAGTAACGCAATTGCAAACGGTGATCCTGTCCATCAGTCTGATCCTCGTGCTTGCATTCGGTGTGCTTGGCTACTTTATGATCCACCGTATATCGGCATCCATCATTGCGGTCAGCGACGGGCTGAGCGATGCCGCGAGTGGCGATGGCGATCTGACCAAACGTTTACCGGTGCGTGGCGAGGATGAGCTGGGCAAAACGGCGGGCGCGTTTAATCAGTTTGTGGATGTGATTCAAGAGCTGATCATCGGTATAAAGGACAGATCGACCAAGCTGTCGTCGCATGCCGATCAAACCACCCAATTTGCGGAGCAGCTGGATGGTGCTAGTCATCAGCAGCGCTCAGGGCTAGAGCAAATTGCCACCGCGTTCCACCAAATGGTGGCCACGGCCAATGAGGTATCGCAAAACTGTAATCAAACGGCGGACTCCGCCCAGCAGTGCCAGTCAGAAGTGGACCGAGGCATGGCATTGATGAATAACACGCGTGCAGCGGTGCAAGAAATGGCCACCACGCTCAACGAAGCAGATAGCGCGATGGCGGAGCTCACCAAAGAGAACGACAATATCACCGCCATGCTAGATACCATTCGAGGTATTGCCGAGCAAACCAATTTGCTTGCGCTTAATGCGGCGATTGAGTCAGCACGCGCCGGGGAGCATGGACGAGGCTTTGCGGTGGTCGCAGACGAGGTGCGGGTGCTATCGCAAAAAACCACCAAATCAACCGAAGAGATCGATGAACTGTTGCAGGCCTTAACTCAACGCACCAACCAGCTCTCTGAAAAGCTGCAAGGCAGTGTTGAGCATTCACAAACCACCACTGAGGCAACGGAAGAGGCCTTGAGTGTCTTTGACACCATCCAAAGGTTGGTAGGACAAATTCACGACATGGCGGCACAAATTGCCACGGCGACAGAAGAGCAACACTCGGTATCGGAAGATATTAATCAGAATGTGACCAGTGTTTTGGAAGGTGCCAACAGTGCAGCATCAACGGCAGAGCAAACCAATGCAACAGCCGCCGAGCTGCGTATGGTGGCCTCAGAGCTATCAGAGTTAGTTAATCGCTTTAAAACGGAAAAGGACAGTTAATCGCAGCGGGTGAAAACCGAGTGACGGCATAAAGCGGCGAGCCAAGTGCTCGCCGTTTTTTATAGGCGTGATTTGGCCGCTATGCGACCTCGACAAACCCCATCAGGCCGGTTTTCATGTGCTCAATAACATGGCAATGGTACATCCATCGGCCAGGATTATCGGCCACAAACGCTGCCTTGGCGTGGCCATTTTTACCCAACAGCACGGTGTCAGTGTGGAATGGCGTGACCGGTTTGCCATCCATTTCCAGCACAGTAAAGGTGTGACCGTGCAGGTGAATCGGGTGATGGTACTGGGTGACGTTTTTTAAATCGAAGATATAGGTCTTCCCACGTTCCAGTTTGGCGATCGGCTCAGGAATGTTGCCTTTGGTCATTCCTTCCCAAGCACGTTTATTCATCAGCCAGAACTCGTGTTTCCCTTTGCCTTGTTGATCGGCCGGTGTGATCGCCCCTGCCCACTCAAACACAAAGTGGCGGGTTTCGGCGTTGGCTAAATCGATCGGCGTGACGGGATTGAGCGGCAAAGCGGGCAATGGCTTTTCTTCAAGATGAGAAGGCGTCGAGGTAAAGCTGGCGAGTAAGAAAGGAAAGTCACCTTTCATATGCATCACCTCGATTTTTTCGCCAGCGTTTGGTGCAATCAGGCCAATATCTAGTCGCATCCCTGGGGCTATCTTGTGCTCCTCTAGTCGGCGTGGTGTGGCAATCGGGTTACCATCGATGGCGATTATCCAGGCTTCTGCGCCGCGCACTTGAATCGGATAGGTGAGCGTATTGTCCACATTGGCTAAGCGCAGCCGTGTGGTCGCTTTTTCTTGCAGTGTGTATTCAGGGTGATGAATACCATTCACGGTGCCCCACTCACCAGGTGTCCCCATGCGCGCGCTGTAGCGTGGAATGGCGAGATCTTTCCAATGGCCTTGCCGGTCGAGATGCCAGTGCTTAAGTGTTAGTGTGTGCTCCTCATCGAACACGACAGGCGTGGCTTCCTCGACCACAATCGCGCCGACCAGCCCTTTACCCAACTGCACGACAGAGTTCATATGCGGGTGGTACCAAAAGGTGCCGGCATCCGGTGGGGTAAAACGATAGGTAAAGGTTTCACCGGGCTGAATAGGCGCTTGGGATAAGAAAGGAACACCGTCCA
Organism: Salinivibrio sp. PR6; assembly: GCF_001995955.1. Classification (NCBI taxonomy): domain Bacteria; kingdom Pseudomonadati; phylum Pseudomonadota; class Gammaproteobacteria; order Vibrionales; family Vibrionaceae; genus Salinivibrio; species Salinivibrio sp. PR6. Next base: position 196,820 of record NZ_MUFA01000003.1, read on the forward strand.
TTTCAATGGGGATACGTAACCCATGCCAGTGAATGGTGGTGGGTTCGTTGAGGTTATTGGTAAAGTGAATCGTCACTGGCTCGCCTTGGCGGCAGCGGAGCGTGGGCGCTGGGATGTCGCCATTAAAGGCCAGGACGTCGGTCTGATGACCGGGAACCAACGCGGCCTGACTGGGCTCGGCGCTGAGATGGTATTCCCATTGCTCGTTTTCTCGGGACGCTGAGACTAACGAGCAAGCGGGTAGGGTGGAAAGGGCTGCCACCGCTGCGGTTGTTTGTAAGAATTGACGCCTGGAGAGGCCACGAGCGTTCAGCGATTCACCATTCATTCTTTACACCTGTTCAACGCGGTAATTGCGCAACAGTATACCTTGAAAGTTGATAGCTGAGAAAGATTATCAATTGTGATTGTGAGGGAGTTAAAACAGCGAGTGCTAAGACTCGCTGAGTCGTCATCTTATTGACGGTTGAAGGCTTCTAATCCAGGTGCTTGATTGATAGGTGGTAAACACTCGAACCCGGGTTTGGCAATGTAATACCCTTGAAAGAAGTCGACGCCCAAGCCAACCAGGCACTGAAGCTCGCCTTCTGTTTCAACGCCTTCGGCAATAATTTGACGTCCCAATTCATGACACATAGCGACACTGTGGCGCACAATGGTTTGCTTGGTAACGTCAGTGTCAATATTCCGTATCAGTGCCATATCCAGCTTAATCATATGCGTGTTAATGCTGGCCAGCGCGGTAAGACCGGAATAACCGGCACCGAAATCATCGATTGCGGTTAAAAAACCTTGTGAACGGTAATAGCGAATAATGCGCTGAATATGGCTGTAATCAAGGACTTCTTCCCCTTCGGTGAACTCAAATAAGATCCGGTTGAGCGGAAAGTTATAGTCATTCGCCGCTTTCAGCGTGGTGCGGATACAGCGCTCTGGCTCGTACACCGCATTAGGCATAAAGTTAATGCTGAGGTAACAAGGGATAGATAGTTCGGCCGCGAGTTTGACCGCCTTGATCCGGCAGGTTTGGTCAAACTGATACTGATTCTCTTTGTTGACATGCTGAAACACACTGCCCGCACCGCTACCGTCTTTGCCACGGGCAAGTGCCTCGTAGGCATAAATGGAATGCGTAGAGAGCTGAATAATGGGCTGGAATGCCATGGTAAAATCGAATGCGAGTGGCTGCGCATCCCTGCAGGCCTCACATTGTGTTGAAGATGCTGTCATAGAAAAGCGGTTGTTTAGTATGTCCTTGTAAAAAGGTTAATGGAGTTCTGGGCATAATGCGAATTAGATGACAAAAATTATGGGGTTTGCACGGTTTAAGGTGAATGCCTTGTGATGTCGACTCGACATAAACAGACAAGACTTGGTTTTAATATGCCAAAACGGTCTCTTTTTCATCATAAGTTGGCACTGGATATGCTTAATATTTAATCGGCAACGTTGGGAGTGTCATTATGATGGCGGAGAACGCGGTAATATAGGCGTGCCTCGAAAATGGATTTCCCGATATTTGCTACAAAATAGCCAGAATTGGTTTATACCTTAATAAGGTGGCTTTACAACCAACCCCAAGAGATGCCGGTTCAAGGTAGCTGGCCAGTGACAGAGGATGAACGTCATGCTTGCTGAAAAACGGGATGAAATAGACAACCCCCTGATTTGGCCAATACTCAGTATTCTAGAATCAACGCGACAAAGCTGGAAAGTGCACCACCTACTCGGTGAGCTGCAAAAAGACACCATGATGGCCCAGCTCGATGCTGACCCCCACCTTGATTTATTCAAACGCAATTTCTTGATAATGAATGCCTTGTATCAACTACAAGAAATGTTGTTGCCACAGCAATGGTTGCAGGTTGAGTCAATGGATATCCAGCTGCAATGGCGGGTTGGTAACAGTGGCTTTGTGGCCAAAGAAATTGATTATCAGGATCCATTGCGTGATTACTACATGGACTGGAATAACTATGACGCCAGCCAAGATGACGTGAAAGAGCTGCTGTCGTCGTTTTGGAAGCACTACCAGCGTCATATTGGCAATGAGGCGCCGGGTGAGGCCATGTTGGAGCGCAATAAGGCGTTAAAAGTGTTGGGGTTGGATGAGAATGCCAGTGAGCATGAAATCCGTCGTCAGTGGCGCAAAATGGCACTGAAGTGGCATCCAGATCGGCCCGAGGGAGATGCAACCACCTTCCGAGAGATGTGCGAGGCTTGGCAAAGTTTGCGCTTATAAACAGTGTTCAGCAAGCAACAACAGGGTGTGAGATCACACCCTGTTGCTTGAACCACTGAAACGCATGGTGTTTTCGCGTGATATTTACGCGTTATTGAGCCCGCGGCTGCGCAATTCAAAAATCAGCTTTTCGGCACTGCATTCAAACTGTAGCTTGATGTGTGCGCGATGGCCATCGAGCTGTTGCGGATCAAAGTCATGCTTAACGGCAGGATTAATGCTTTCTGCAAGGGCTAGGTATTGCTCGAAGCGTGCTTGCACCGCGTCGTTGCTGTCGCCGTGAATGGTCACTTCTGCTACTTCGTCGCCCTCAGAAATGATGTAACCTATTTCAGCGCTGACACCACATGCATCACAGGTGTCGGTTTGATTCTCTTTCATGGTCTTTCCCTACGTTAAAAGCAGCAGGCATAAAAAGTGTGCGATTGGCCTGCTGTAAGTCGATACGACGATCTTTAGCAAAGTCTTGGTTGTGGCACATTGAGGCAGGTCAGGTTTTACGGTGTTTGTAGCACGGCTTATCGATATCAGCCAGGTACGGAGAAAAACATCACCCACTATGCGCGTCTATGCCAATAGTGGGTGAGTGTTATCAGGCGATGAGTGAAAGGATCAGTCCCAGTCTTCTTCCCATTGCACTAAGGTGCCTTTTGGCCAGTGAGTACCGATATCATGATACTCTTGCTCCAGCCTGTGGCGGCGAATTTTCAGCGTCGGCGTGAGTTTGCCGTTTTCAATACTCCAAGGTTCTTTAATCATCAATACGCCTTTGATTTGCTGGTGTGACTCCAGCTCCCCATTGATGGTATCAATCACCTTCTTCACCCGGCGCTCATAACGCGCGCGGTCAAAATGTGGAAAATGGTGTGGCAGCGCGAGCAGAATAGGCGCTGGCATGCCTGAACCGATCACACAGAGCATCTCGGCATTAGAGAGCTCGAACAAACGCTTTTCAATCGGCACGGGCGCGACAAACTTACCTTTGGCGGTTTTAAAGGTGTCGTTTTTGCGACCCGAAATACTGAGATACCCCTCGTTGTCGAGTTCACCGAGATCGCCGGTATGCAACCAGCCATCTACCAAGGTTTCTGCGGTGGCCTCTTCGTTTTTGTAATAGCCGCTAAAAAGCCCCTGACTTTTGACTAAGATCTCCTGATCGTCAGCAATCTTGATTTCAACGCCGGGACCTGCATTGCCTACAGTACCGATTTTGTCTGCTCTAAACGGATAATTGAGGGTGCTGTAGGCATAGCTTTCTGTCATGCCCCACGCCTCGGTAATGTGTAACCCAAGCTTTTCATACCATTGCAGCAGGGCAGGAGCGACAGGCGCCGAGCCACAGCCCAACACGCGCGCCTGATCCAACCCAAGATTTTTTGCAATTTTGCTTTTGATCAGGTTATTGACCAACGGAATGCGAAGTAGGAAGTTGAGTCTTCCGTCCGGCAGCTTTTCTTGAATACGTTGCTGGAACAGCGTCCAAAGCCGAGGAACAGAAATGAACAAGGTGGGGCGATGCATTTTGACATCTTCGATAAAGGTATCGAGCGATTCAGGGAAAGCGGTAGGGATCCCGCCCATAATTGCTGATCCCATGATATAAACCCGTTCAGTAATATGCGCCAGTGGGAGATAAGAGAACAAACGGTCATCAGGTTCAATGCCAATATGGTCAATCAAACGCTGAGCGGACCAGCAGTAGCCGCCATAACTTAAAATTGCCCCCTTAGGTAAGCCAGACGTGCCCGAGGTATACACCAAGGACATCACATCACTGTCTTGATGCACAGGGCGCTCATCTGATGCCTCATGGTTGGCGATCAAATCATGCCACTCGTAATGGCAGCTAATCGTGGGATAGGGAAAGGCAATGGTCTTTAAGCCTGGCATGTTTTCCAGTGAGGCGCTCAGGGCTTTACTGTCATCAAGCTTGCCTACAAACATGGCTTTCGATTCGCTGTGGGTCACCACATGGTCAATGGTGTCTGTCCCGGCCGTGGGAAATATCGGCACACTGATATAACTGCCCATCATCATCGCTAAGTCGGCAATAAACCATTCAGCGCAGTTTTTGGAGATGAGCGCGACTTTATCGCCGGGTTTCAGTCCCATATCACGCAGTGCGGTAACCATGCGCAATGCTTGGTCGGCCACATCAGCAAAGGTGTAGTCATGGAAGCGGCGGCCGTGAATTTGGCGCAGAAAAACATGGCTTGGACGTTCATCGGCCCACCGCAGGATCTGATCGTTCGGTTTGATATGTGACATTGGACTTCCTCATTGTCGCAACGTAAGACTACGTTTAAACGTTATAATAATGTTAATTTAGTGATCAGGGGCGAGGAGAAGCAAGATAATCATTTAAACACGTGTTCAAATTATGACTGACGGCACTATTTGCAGTGATTTGCTTCGGATTTTTCAGTTTTTTCATATTCTTCTCAATAAGGTTTTTGGAAGTTTGATCCGCTTCAGCGTCTTGGTAAAGCGTTAGTGTCAGGCTGAGTGAGCCAGTCTGTACTATTTTAAAAGGGGCGGGACTTTTTCGTGAGTTAGCCTGACCGCGAGCCGAGTGGTGCGCGTGTCATCACAGCGCCAATGACGGCGATTGACGGGGAGAACAGATTACGCATGCCAAAACGCAGTAAAGCCCAAACACAGCAAACCATTGAGACTATCTTGGCAGAGGCGAAGCGGCAGCTGTTGGCGCTTGGTTATGAAGGAATGTCTTATACCACGCTCAGTGAAGCGACAGGCGTATCGCGCACCGGGATCAGCCACCACTTTCCCCGCAAGCAAGATTTTATGGTCGCATTAGAGCCTTTTTTGGTGGAGAGCCTGCGTACGCCCCTCGATACTCGCAGTACCATCAATGCGTTTATGAAAAGCTGGATGCAGGCGATGCATGCCGAGGGTGAGTTTAAAGCAACACTAAAGCTTTGTTTTTATGTGTTAATCAGCGGAAAAGCCGATAATGGTGCCGCATTCAGATGTTTAAAAACACTACAGCAAGAGTGTGAACAACAAATGCAAACCGATTTAACGGTCGCTTTTTCGCAACTGTTGGGCGCCAGTGTGTTGTTATGTCGTCAGCGAGCTGAAACGAAATCCTAATGTCATGGCTATTATTGTTCGTATGGGGTGAGAGATGACCTTCCGTTGACAGACAGTCCCTGCGTTTTTTGGTATAGTTGTCATGCTTTCTAAGCAACACATGTATTTGGAGATAACCATGAACAATACCGACCATCCTCCGAGTCTTAACGGAGAAAAATAGCGACTGTTGGTATTGCTACATTTCATTGTTACCGACTGTCGTTGATAGTTGGCCCGCCTGCTTTGTTTTTCTCCTCTCGCTGTTATACATCACTCTGCCCTGCTGAGCACTATGTTGTTGATGGTCGTTACCTGCTGCCAATCGGGAGATTCGCCATGACGGTAATGAACAACGCTTTTACTGAACCGACCACTTTTTCAACGTCAGAAATCGTGGCTGCTCGCAATGCCTTTTTGCAATATGAGCTCAACAAGCAAGTTGAATTGCTCACGGTCATGCCCCATGAGGAGTGTATGGCTGTGCTGGGTCACTGCTCAGTGGCGCATGTCCACCAGCTGCTTGAGCGGTTATATGCGCAAGGCCACCAACGTCTAGCTCATCAATATGCTCTCAGCCTAGGGATGACGGGTCCACATCGCAGCATATTCGCGGGCGTAGGGACTTGGATCCGTCGGAGACGTGCCCTGGTTACTTATTTTTCATTAGTGTTGGCTGTCGCTGCCGTGAGCTATCTATCGGTTTTATTTTTTGCCTAGTCTGTGCGCACTTAGCTTGATCTTAAGCAGTAAATTGTTGCGCAATTATGCTATTACTATAACGACAGTTGAATTATTCAAAAATATTTTAATAATGGGGTGACGGTAGTGAGCCGTGACCCTAATTCTGCCAATAAGGTAACCCTATGAGTGATGCACTGGTACTCGTTATTAATTCAGGTAGCTCGTCATTAAAATTCGCGCTGATGGATGCGCAAACTGGCGATGCTGTGATTTCCGGCGCTGGAGAATGCTTTGGGCGCGATGACGCGCGGATGAGCTGGAAAGTCGACGGTGAAAAAACCGAGAAAACCTTAAGTGCAGGAAGCAACCACCATCAAGAGGCCATGGACATCATTGTGGGCCTTATCGAAAGCAATCAGTTGAGTGACAAACTGCAGGCCGTTGGCCACCGAGTGGTACACGGCGGTGAAACCTTCAGTCAAGCCACCTTGATAGACGATGCCGTACTGGCACAAATTGATGCGCTAAAAGCCTTGGCGCCATTGCATAATCCCGCGCATGTAGTGGGCATCAAAGCCGCACGCAAAGCCTTCCCAAGCTTGCCGCAAGTCGCGGTTTTCGATACCGCATTCCATCAAACCATGCCGGAAAAAGCGTATCACTACGCGATCTCGCGTCAGCTCTATAATGATTACGGCATTCGTCGTTACGGCTTCCACGGTACCAGCCATTATTATGTGAGTCGTGAAGCCGCTAAATGGCTTAACCAAGCACCTGAGCAAACCAACGTAATCACCGTACACCTTGGCAACGGTGCCTCTTTGTGTGCGGTGAAAGATGGCCAAAGTGTCGATACCAGCATGGGTTTCACGCCATTGGCGGGATTGATGATGGGCACACGCTGTGGCGATATCGACCCATCCATTTTAGAGTTTCTCTCCAAAAAAGGCCTGAGTACCGATGAGATCCATCATGAACTGCTCGACAAAGCAGGCTTATTGGGTGTTTCGGAATTGACGAACGATTGTCGAGGCTTGGTCGAGGCGGCAGAGCAGGGCCACAAAGGTGCACAATTGGCGCTAGAAATGTTCGCTTATCGCGTAGCAAAATACATCGCAAGTTACATGGTGCCTTTATCTCGCCTGGATGCGATTGTTTTCACAGGCGGAATTGGCGAGAACTCACTGCCAGTGCGTGAGATGATCCTCAAAGAGCTGGCCATTTTCGGCTATCAAGCGGATGCCGATGCCAACGCCGCCGCGCGTTTTGGTGCCGCAGGGAAAATCACCACCCAATCGTCACCACTTGCATTGGTGATCCCAACCAACGAAGAGCTGGTGATCGCGCAACAAGCCATGGCAATGGCCTAGCTGTCGCACCTCCTCGGATATCAAGCGAGCTTCGTGGCTCGCTTTTTTTATGCCTAAAAATCAATCTATATCAAGCCTTATGTGATCCGTCATAAGGCTTTTTGTATATAATGGTAGACAAAGTGCATCGATTTTTGATTTGATGCTCGAAAGATAAAAAAAGATTGGTTAGGTATGAAATTGTATAACGTGATTAAGGCTTACTTACTGGAAGCCATGATTCTCGGAGGCGCGTTCGCGCTAGGCGTGTGGCTAACCCTTTCAGGCTATTTGCTTCATTAGTGATGGTGAACGTTGGCACATTAAAAAGGGCTTTCTTTGCTTAATTCATTGCAGATTTCCACGATGGCGAGTGACAACCCTGAGCGAATCACCTGCTGTTGGCGCTGCAGTTGTAGCTGATAGAATTCTATATCGACGTCATCTTCCGGCGGGCCAATATCGAGCGAAAGCATGCCCATCGTATTCGCTTTGCGCAGCTTTTTGACGGCATCGAGCACCTTAGGATCGGTAAATTGGTAATCGTCGGCATCGTTACTCAGTTGGTTTTTAAGTTTAATAATTTGTTCAATATCGTGATAAGCGTCATCTGATAACACGCCTAGACCAAACAAGAGTTTCAATCGCACAGAAAGATCCCCCAGCGGCCCAGTGTCGTGCAGTAAAGGCCCCACCACTGATTCCACCGCAAAGTTATCTTTGCGAAAAACCCGCTTGATTAAGCCATCAATAGCTGTCTCAAACGTATCCACCGCGGCAACAAAAAAGCCACGCACGGTTGGCGCTTGGTTTAATCGTTCAATGATGTCTGTTTCGTCGAAATTTTCTGCCATAGACTCAATACTGCTTATTGTTATAACGGGGGAGCTAAACTCCCCCTGTAAAATGCGCGGTTTACAATTGCTGGTACAGGGTGTTAATTGCCTCAACTTCAGGGCTTTCCTCTGCCAAGCCGGTGTATGTCGCCAGCGTCTTTCTTACGCCCACCTCAGCCAATGAAGCTTGAAGCTCTTCAGCTTGTGGATCGGTGTGATTGGTGTATTTCAATGCTGCGGCAATCCCTTTTAATAGGGCTCGGTTATCTGTGCCGTACTCTATTGTACCCAGTAATGGCTTGATAAGCCTATCGTTCTGACTTAGTTTTCGGATAGGCTGGCGACCAACACGGTCGACCTCATCAACCAAGTAGGGGTTTGAGAAACGCCCCAAAATTTTCTCGATGTACGCTTGGTGAGCGGCGCGGTCAAATCCGTAGCGTTGGATAAGCACTTCGCCGCTTTCTTGCATCGCTGTTTTCACCAAATCACGGATTTTCGGATCGGTAATGGCTTCACGAATGGTGCGGTGGCCGCTCAAGCAACCCAAATACGCCGTGATGCAATGGCCCGTGTTTAAGGTGAAAAGCTTACGCTCGACGAAGGCCATGAGGTTTTGTGTCTTCTCCATCCCTGCAATATCTGGGATTTCGCCTTTGAACTGTTGTTCATCCACAATCCACTCACTGAAGCTTTCTACCGTGACTTCTAAGGGATCATCGTTCGCCGCTTCCGCCGGCGGCACAATGCGATCAACTGCGGAGTCGACGAAACCAATCAGTGCGTCTGCTTTCTCATGTAATGCGGGGTCAAGGTGTTTATAGACTTCGCCTTTGAGATGCGACGTACCACGGATCATGTTTTCGCAGGCAATAATGTTTAGTGGGGCCTCATTGCCGGATGCGAAACGTTTTTCGATGCCAGTGGCAATGGTCTTGGCAATAATATCAAGCACATTAGGGCCAACAGCCGTGGTCACTAAATCCGTTTTTACGATTTTATCGATAACATCATCACTTGCCGAATTGACTGCCGTGATATGAGAAACCGTGTCGATATGGCAGTCGTTACCTACCACTTTGACGTTGTAGCTTTGTTTGTGACTGAGTTGGTCAATGAGGGGCGCATCGACATCGGCAAAGGTGACCTCGACATTGGCATCCGCGAGCAATTTTCCGATAAAGCCGCGGCCGATATTGCCGGCACCAAAATGAACAGCATTTTTCATAGTATTTACCTCAAACTAAAAACGGTGGTGATGAGAGGCCACCGAGGTGGCCTGCTTATTGGGTTGATTAATGGGATGACGTCATAAAGGTGACGCTTTCATCACTCAATAGATTGAGGATCTCGTCAATACTGTCAGTACTGGTGAGAATATCTATTGCATCAGGCTCATCTAACGCATTAGTAATGGCGGTAATTACTTGAATATGTTCATCGTTTTTGGCGGCAATGCCAATCACCAACTTAGCGATATCCTCTTTGTCGTCGGTGAACTGCACACCCGATGGATACTGACATACCACAATGCCGGTTTGCTTGACCCCGTCTTTTGCTTTAACGGTGCCATGAGGAACGGCGATCGACTCCCCGAGGTAAGTGGGGGTTAATGCCTCACGCTCAAACATCGCGTCGACATAGCTAGGCGCTACGTAGCCAAGTTTGACAAGTTGCTCACCGGCAAATCGAATCGCTTCATCCTTGTTTGTGGCCGTTAAGCCAAGATGAATGTTTTTACGCTGAAGTTGAAAAGCAGGTGCCGGGGTTGGCTCGAAACTGTCGTCATTTGCCGCCGTCGTCGGAACTTGAAGCACTTGCGGATCGTTGGCAGCGGGATACTGTGCGGCGAGAATTTGGGTAACCAACTGGCCGTAAACATCGCCGTCTAAAAAGTTATTGAGTGAAATATGGTGTGCGGTTGGCGCGTGAGTGCGCGCACGCTCGGTCAGATCTTTATGCGTGATCACAATCTGCGCATCCTCAGGCAGGCTATTGACCGCAATATTCGTGACACCAATGTCTAAGCCTGCATTTTGCACCTTTTTACGCAGCAAGCTGGCACCCATGGCACTAGAGCCCATGCCAGCATCACAGGCAACTAAAATATGCTTTACGTCAGCAAAGTTAACTGTGGCTTTAGGCGCAGAAGAGGAGGCGGAGGTGCTTGCTTTAGCGCCTGATTTCATGTCTTTCATTTTGGCGGTCGCCTCATCAAGTGAGGCTTCGTCACCTTCACCCTCTGTGCTTTTCTGTGTTTTCATCAGTAAAGCGGCGACCACAAATGACACGCTGGCTGCGGCAATAATTGAGGCCAAGACGCCGACAATTGAGCCTTTTTGCGTCATTAACAGTACAGCAAAAATAGAGCCTGGCGAAGCGGGCGACACAATACCTGCATCAAACATAGTGAGAACGAACACACCTGTCATACCACCCGCAATCGCGGCAAGAATAAGGCGTGGATTCATCAGAATGTAAGGGAAGTAGATTTCGTGAATACCACCGAAGAAGTGAATAATGGAGGCACCGCCCGCGGTTTGACGTGCGGTGCCTTTTCCAAACACCATGTAGGCAAGCAAGATGCCTAAACCAGGACCTGGGTTTGCCTCAATGAGGAAGAAAATAGACTGGCCAGCCTCTGAGGCTTGCTGGATCCCAAGTGGTGAGAAAATACCGTGGTTGATCGCATTGTTGAGGAAAAGAATCTTAGCGGGCTCAACAAAGATAGAGGTCAGTGGTAACAGGTGTGCTGAGACCAAAAACTCCACACCTGCCGCGAGGCCACTGGATAAGAGTTTTACGAACGGGCCGATAAGGAAGAATGCGATAATCGCGCAAAGCATACCGATAATGCCGGCGGAGAAGTTATTTACTAACATCTCAAACCCGCTTCTCACTTTGCCATCGACATAAGCATCGAATTTTTTGATCGCCCAGCCGCCGAATGGACCAACCATCATCGCGCCCATAAACATGGGAATGTCAGTCCCGACAATCACCCCCATGGTAGTAATCGCACCGACAACCGCACCGCGTTCGCCGCCAACAAGTTTACCGCCGGTATAGCCGATCAGCAGTGGTAGTAGGTAGGTAATCATGGGGCCGACCATGGCCGCCAATGTCTCATTGGGGACCCAACCGGTCGGAATGAATAGTGCAGTAATAATCCCCCACGCGATGAATGCGCCGATATTGGGCATCACCATATTCGAGAGGAAGCGACCAAAATTCTGTATCTTGATCTTGGTATCAGATGATATCATAACAATACCCCGTTTGATGTTCTCATTGAACGTGTGTGGTAGAACGGTTCGCCAAAACCGTCTGGCTAGTAAGTACCCAGTCAATTTACCACATATTTTTTCGAGAGAACTGATAACGGGGATTTATTGACTCAACTCTCATTATTCACTTCGCAACTATATGTTAGTCCAACACCTGTCACAGAAATAACATGTAAATTTAGCACAAAACGCAAAAAAAAAATTGTCAATAAAAACTAGAGTAGCATTTGTCACATTTTTGATTTTTGATTTATAAAATATATAGTGATGTAGATCACTCTTTATTTTTTTAGAATAGTGAAATAAAAAACGAGAGTGATAAATATCACACTACTAGTCTGGTCAATAATGATTCATCAAGTGATAAAGATCACACTTGTATTTTTATTACGAATAAGGTCGGTGTCGTGTGAGGTAGAAACCAAGCTCAATCGCGTTGAGCCTGGTGAGTTAAAATGCCAAGGTAGCCATTACAGACAAGAGAGTTAATACGCTCCTGCGCTGTAGATAAGCTCGTAACTGTGGCTGTAGATCTCCAAGATATTGCCAAATGGGTCTTCCATATAGATCATGCGATAGGGCTTCTCTCCAGGATAGTAATAGCGTGGTTTCTCCATGCGTTTCTTACCACCCGCCTCAACAATACGTTCAGCCAGTGCTTCAACGTTAGGATCTTGCACGCAGAAGTGAAAGACGCCCGTTTTCCAGTACTCGAAATTGTTGTCAGGGTTTTGCTGACCTTTGAATTCAAATAGCTCGACACCCACTCGGTCACCGGTTGATAAATGGGCAATACGAAAGCGCTCCCAACCTTGACCAAACACATCGGTACACATCGCTCCAATTGCACTATTGTCTTCGACAATCTCGGTAGGTGTCATAATGAGATACCAGCCAAGCACTTGCGTGTAAAATTGAACGGCTTTGTCCAAATCAGGTACCGAAATACCAATGTGTGAAAATGTACGTGGATAAGGGGTTGGCATGCGTTGCTCCTTCTAAGATGACGTTGTCAGTGGTTGCAAGCATGAGGTATCACAAACATAATGTTAAATTATGGTTTGCAATAGTTATGATGACAATTTGTTATGGTTAATCCTGTTTGGCTGAAAACCTTTTGCACCCTGGTAGATGTTGGCAGTTTTACCAAAGCCGCTGATAAGTGTTTTATGACCCAATCAGGCGTCAGTCAGCACGTGCGAAAGCTCGAAGATGCTTTATCGACCACCTTACTGATTCGGAGTAAAAAGGGTATTGTCACGACGGAGGCTGGAGAGCAACTCTATCGTCAAGGCAAAGATGTACTACAAACACTCGATAACCTAGCCGTTAACATCAGCCAGGATCCCGGTTATGAAGGGGAGGTGCGTCTTATGTCGCCGGGAAGTGTTGGTCTCCGTTTATATCCTCATTTGCTCGATCTCCAGGTGACGTATCCGACACTTACGATTAACCATCGCTTTGCGCCAAATGGCGATATTCATAATGCCATCTTGAACAACACCATTGATATTGGCCTGACAACCGCATGTCCCGTTAATCCAAATATTCAGTCTGAACCCATCGGGGAAGAGCCGTTGTTGCTGGTGACACCGCGCCATGTTAAATCCCCGACTTGGGAAACACTCTGCCAGCTAGGATTCATTGATCATCCAGATGCGAGGCATCACGCCGAGTTATTACTTGGAGCGAACTTCGATCAATACCAAACGGCGCAGTTGCGCCCCATCAAGCAATCTGGCTTTTCTAATCAAATTGGTCTTATCTTACTACCCGTTGCACGCGGACTCGGCTTTACCGTGTTACCCGCCAATGCCGTCGCCGCTTTTGCTCAACAATCGGTGATCAAAGCTCACCATTTACCGACACCGGTCAGTGAAACCTTATACCTTTCTTCTCTTGCCGGACGCGTGCTGCCCCAGCGCGCGATCAATATTTCAAACGTCATTAAAGAGCAGGTTGGTCAGTCGTGATTACCGCTGATAGCCTCCGAATGGTTTCTAAGTTTGGTTGTTCCCCAAACTTAGAAACTAAACTCAGGTGATTAGCCCCGCTTGATCCCATGCCAATACACAGGCCAATGATGTGGTTCACCGAGGTTATTGATCACCGCCGCAATGGTTACCAGTGCGACACTGCCTGCGAGCACGGGCGTAAACAAATAATCGATGCCTACCACTTGAGTCCCCGCTAGCATGATTACCAATGGATTTGCCCCTGCCGGTGGATGGACGGCACGGCAGGCTTGCATCAGCATAATCGCAAGGCCAACTGCTAGTGCGATCATCCAGCTTTCATTTCCCACGCCATACAGCATCGCCAACCCAACACTGGCGGTCAGTAAGTGACCCACAATCACATTTCTCGGTTGCGCGAGCGGCGACTGAGGCGCTGCAAATAAAATCACACAGGTTGCGCCAAATGGTGCCATCAGCCAGGGTACGCCGGTGGTTTGATTAAGCACTAGCAAGGTGAGAATGCCCAAAAATCCACCCAGCAAGCCTTTCGTTAGTTGAATCCACGTCGGTTTAGGCGGTAACGCACCGCCACCTTTTAATCGTTTCATACTCGTTCCTTATTTAATTACATTCATCAAAAGCGTACCGATCTGTACACATTGCCATGAAGAGTACAGATCGGTACACTTCATAGCAAGCATTTTTTGGAGAGCATGATGAGCAAGCGCGATCACATCTTGGCGGTGGCCGAGTCGTTATTTAACCAGTTTGGTTACACGGCAGTAGGCGTGGACAAAATCCGCGATGAAGCCGCGGTCTCAAAGACTTCGATGTACCGCCACTTTGGCGCTAAAGCGGCTTTAATTGAGGCGGTGCTTCAAGCGCGTCATACAAGGTTCGAGCAAGGATTACAGCAGGCTATTGATGCACATCAGGATAAAGAAACCCAATTGACGGCTTTACTGGATTGGCATCTGGCGTGGTTCAAACAAGACGACTTTAAGGGTTGTATGTTTATGCATGCGATTGGCGAATTTAAGAGTGCCACAGACGGTCAAATTACAGAGATTGCCAAAGCGCATAAGCAAAAGATTCGCAATGTGATTGAAGGGATTGTCGGATCTGAGGAGGTTGACGCTGTTGACACCGTGATGACGTTATTAGAGGGGCTAATCGTACGCGCCGAATTTGGTGAGGTGCCCAGTAGAGCGTCATGTCTTGCGATGTTAAAGCATATCTCGAGTGCATCGCCATCGACATAACGTGACAGTGTCACGTGCTGCGCATGGACGACGCTTCTCCTGTCTTCTAATCTCTAAGAGTGCAAAGATAATCTGAGGTGGCAATGTGACGAGATGGTGGATATTAATGGTTTGCTGGTTGCCGTTGAGTGCGCTGGCAAACACACTGACTGTTGCATACCGCGATCATACGGGCGCGATATCATCCGCGACCAAAACGATCGTCGAGCAGGTTTTTGACGCCGTTGACTCAAACATCGAACTATCTTGGATAGAAATGCCGCTAGCGCGAGCGGAGAATGCACTCGCTAAAGGGATCATTGATATTGACTTTGGTCGCACGCGATTGGTCTACCAAGACACGCCTCAGGTGCTTTATCCCACAGAATCACTGTTCTCCGTTGACTATTATTTGTTTGGGCACACGTATGTGCTTAATCCTGAAGATTATCAACGTGTGGTGGGGGTGATTGGTGATCAATTGGCGCTGATGATTGCGGATAAATATCAGTGGGATATGGTGCCCGTAAGAACTGAAAGGGCTGCGTTAAACATGGTGAATAGTAATCGTGCACAGGCGATGGTGGGCTATGCGGGCATCGCAAGTATGCTCGAAAAAGAGCAACTGACGACCGTACGCATGGCAGACAGTCCTGTCGAATCCATTCCCATTTATTTGGCGATTCATCAGCGGCATCAAGCTCTTATTGAGCCACTGAACGCTAGTATACGCAAAATGAAAAAGAGCGGAGAAATAACCGCTCTACTCGAAAAACACGGCATCCCTCATTGAGATGCATTTTCTATCCGAAGTTTCTGCTCGCGTACTTTACGACGCAATAGCTCCGTATAAATTGGTTGTCCACCAAGCAACTGTGCGACCAAGGTGGCACCGAGGGTGGTGATGATTAACGGCAAAATCAGATAATAGTTGTTGGTCATTTCAATCACCAGCAAAATACCGGTAATCGGCGCGCGCACGGTCGCGGCGAACAGAGCGCCCATGCCCGCAATCGCAAACATACCCGGCTCTATTCCCATATCAGGGTACATATTGGCAACCACTAACCCATACACTGTGCCTAACAAGGTCCCTAGCGCCAGCATGGGCGCAAAAATGCCCCCAGGCGCACCCGAGCTAAAGCAAATCACTGTCAGTAATGTGCGTGCCATAAAGATAAACAGCAGGGCACTGATTGAATAATTGAGGGTGACGAAATCTGGCACTAAATTAATGCCACCATGGGTCAGCTCAGGCGCATAGATAAGTAGCAAGCCAAAAAAGCCGCCTAACGTGGCACCCACTAACCAGATCCGTTTTTGGCTTTTCTGATAAAAGCGTTGGAAAAAATCCTGAAAGCGCATAATCAGAAAATTAAACAGTACGCCAAATACCCCAAAACAGCAGCCCAGAACGAGAAAGAACCACAGCGAAATAAGTGGCGGCGTTTCGTATTGTGGTAATACAATTACCGCCTCTTGGCCATTGATATAGCGAAAGACGATATCGGCCATAATCGCAGCAATGATCACCGCTTTAATTGAAATTAAGGTATAGCGAAATTGTGGTCGCATTTCCTCAACCACAAACATGATAGCCGCCAATGGAGCATTAAAAGCCGCCGCCAGCCCCGCTGCAGCACCGGAGGCGAGCAAGGTTTGGTTACTGTTTCTGTCTTTGATGCGGCAGGTATCGGTGACCATTCGGCCAATATTGGCACCAATTTGCACGCTTGGGCCTTCGCGGCCGAGAATCATGCCAGAGCCTAACGCGCCTAAACCGCCAAAAAACTTCACTGGAATAACTCGCCACCATCGAGAGGGACGGATGCCTTCCATCGCGCCCTCAACCTCTGGGATCCCCGAACCTGCCGCTTCAGGGGCAAAACGATGAACAAGCCAATAGCCGAGTAAGGCGAGCCCCGCGCTAATAAGAAACGCGAGCACACCCAATGGAATCATCGAGTTGATGTTACTGTCTAACCATTCGGTTCTGGACTGAGACAGTGAGTGGATGGCGAGCTCGAAAAGGGTGACTACCACGCCGCCTAAAAAGCCAATGACTACCGCGAGTAAAAGGATAGAAACGGGCGTTTTGTCGCGAGACCATAATTTATCAAAGAAAACACTAGATTTGTAAAAGATGGCTCTCTTCTTGCCTGTTTTACTTACAATTTTCATCTGTGTGAACGCAAAGTGTGAAAAGAAAAGTGACGATGTACGGTGGCACAACTTCCTACGCCAACATCGTGCTGGGAACGTCCTATTCCCTGAGAGAACGCATTTATACTACGCCAATTAATGGAACATGCAAGCGCTCGACAGATACTTCATTGTCCAGTGATAAAGACAAAACCCGCGGGAGTAAGCGATACACTAACGAGGCAGCCGTAAGCGAACATTTTTATACGTTTTATCGGTGTGCACCGTATTGTCAGCCAGCGTACCACCTTCGTCAGCGCCAATAATTGATTTGAATTAGATCACAGTTTGTTGCGCTGAAAATGTCCGCAGCCGCTATATCGGATCGGTAACCGTGGTGTGGCCATGCCAAAGCAGCAAAGGCATGGCCATCGTCATTGGTTTAGCGGGGCGTCATTGGCCTTGAATAGCGGCAAGGCTATCGCCGATCGCTATCAGGCGATCCAAAATACGCTCACCATCGACGCCGATACCGTTGTGTTCGTACTCGTTGGTTATCCACGCTTGGCTGTTGGCAATCTTTGCCAAGGTTTGGCGGGAGTAATCAAACTCAACAAACATGTCATCCACATAGGTGGCACAGGCGAGCGGTACCGTGTTGTGCTTGAGCACCTCGAGATCATAAAGCGCCGGCCAATCGGTTTTTTCCGCCAACAACATCGCGGCCTCTCTGAGTGGTTTGAGCGTGGCAAGTTGATCAAACATCCACGGATAGACCATTTCGCCGGTAAACCGAAACGGCTGATCGGGCTGATAGTGGAACTGCGGGAATTGATCACGCACCCGATGGGCTGACCACTGCGAGGCCTGCTGCTGGCAGTAAATCGATTCATGCAAAATAGCGTAGAAAGGGTTGGTTAAATACCCTTGTTCTGCCTGCATCGCATCAAGGAATGGATAGCTCAGCACACGCTCGCCATTCACCTCAATAAAGGCTCGTTCCAATAAATAATAAAGCGGCAGCCCCGCATGACCGCGGCCGAGATTTAGGCCAATGGTTTGGAACTGCTCCACCGTAAACGGCTGACCGTTTGGCAGCGTCACCGCATTGTTTTGCAAATACTGGGCAATCTCGTGGCAGCGGGCTTGTGCATCGGGGAACTGAGCGAAAAACTGCTGGTTCTTATCTTCCACGCGCTGATAGGTTTTTTGATACACCCTATCGGCATGCCCTTCAATCGGCGGAATACCGCCGGTGACAAACGCGCGCGATAGCGATTGCGGAAAGAAAGATAAATAGGTGAGCGCACAGAACCCACCAAAGCTTTGACCGAGGATCGCCCATTGCTTGATACCTAACGCCTCACGCAAACACTCGGCGTCTTTCACGATGCTATCGGCACGAAAATGGCTCAGATAGTCCGCTTGCTCCGCAGGCGTGAGATGGGCAAGCGTTTGGTGGTTCACCGGCGAGCTTAATCCTGTGCCGCGCTGGTCGAGCAACAACACGCGGTAATCGTCTAAGGCACGTTTTAGCCAACCGGTCGCGCCATTAGGGCGAGGCGATTCCATGCCAGGTCCACCTTGAAAATACACCAGCCAGGGTAACGCTTGTTCATTTTTACGCGTATCGACGATTTCGCGGGCGAAAATCGAGAGATAGGGGCTGTTAGCGTCATTATGATCCAGCGGCACATCAATATGATGACTGCGATAACGGAGATGGCGATCCCACAGATTTTGCATGGTAATTCCTTTACAAACAAAAAGATGACGCGAGATAGATTACCAGAGATGGTGGTGAGCAGCGAGCGCGTTTCATCCAAGCAACCTGCTATGTTTTTGTGACGCTCGTCACCTTTCTATTTACTTAGCCTGCTAACTATTTTATAGTGTCTGCCTGGAATTACTTAGCCTGCTAAGTATTTTTACGATGGAAGGAAAACTCGATGACATCGCCCAATCCCGAACACATGTCTATCGCTGAGCACTTAGGGCGCACGGCGCGATTATGGCGCCGTGTGGCGAATTCAGAGCTTGAGCCTCTGGGGCTGAGCTATCCACGTTGGAGTGCGCTTTGGATGTTGCGCCGATTGGGGGATGGCATCAGCCAAAGTGAATTGGCACAGGCGCTGGAAATTGAACTGGGCTCGCTAATGCGCACGTTGAAGCATTTAGAAGCGCAGGGGCTGATCACACGGCGCTGCTCGCCCGAGGACAAGCGCACCCGTACGGTGCATGTCACCGACAGTGGTAGTGACTTAATGTCACGCATCGAAGCGCGGGTGTTGCGGGTGCGCAAGCATTTGCTCTCTGGTATTGCGGCTGAAGATTTTGACGCTTTGGAGCGGGTGTTGGTCACCATTAATCAAAATGCAATGGACTATACCGCCACCACCGAAGACGACTGCGGCACAGAAGAATAGGTAATAGAGGTAAGAAGTACGAATGACACCAGATGAAAAATTTGCACGTTGGGTAAAAGTGGCCGCCCTCAGTTTTGTTTTGATTTTTGGCTACTTTTTGGCCGCCGATAACTTGATGCCGCTGACGCCTCACGCGATGGTCACGCGCACGGTGACTAAAGTGGCCCCGCAAGTCAGTGGGCCGGTCAGTGCGCTGGCGGTAGAAAACAACCAACGGGTTCACCAAGGCGATATTCTGTTTCGGATTGAAAGTGCGCCTTATCGCATTGCGGTCGACCAAGCCAAACTCGCCCTTGCCCAGGCAAGACAGACTAACGCTCAATTGGATGCTTCACTGATGGCCGCGCGGCAAGACGTCTCAGCATTGGCATCGGTCTTGGCACAAAAAGCGCGTGAAGCAAAACGCTTAAAAGCTTTGTTCGCTAAAAATGGTGTCTCGCAGCAGCAACGTGATGATGCGATCAGTGCGGCTAACACTGCCCGTGCTAAATGGGAAGCCGCGAAAGCGCGCGTCAGTGCCCTTCAAATTCAACGTGGCGGTGACGGTGCCAGCAATATCGCCGAACAAGTGGCATTGAGTAAACTAAAAAAAGCCCAGCTTAACCAATCCTACACCACTGTTAGAGCCAGCCATGATGGGGTGGTAACCAACTTGCAGCTGGATGTAGGGGCTTATGCCAGTGCGGGTAAACCGCTGATGGCCTTGGTGTCTGAACGCGCCGATGTGATTGCCGACTTTCGCGAAAAAAGCGTCCGCGATGTGCACACCGGCACGCCAGTGAATGTCACTTTTGATAGCGAGCCGGGCAAACTTTACGCGGGACACGTGAGCAGTGTCGATGCCGGGGTCAGTGCTGGGCAAATCGATGCCAATGGTCAACTGGCGTCACCGTCTAACTCCAACCGTTGGGTGCGTGATGCGCAGCGAATGCGCCTGCACATTCAGCTCGACGAATGGCCTGGCCACTCGTTGCCAACCGGGGCTCGCGCCACGGTACAGTTAATGCCTGAAAGCGCAGTAACGCAGTGGCTGGCCCGTGCGCAAGTTGGCTTTTTGAGTATGCTGCATTACATCTACTAAGGGGAGCTGACGATGAGGTTATGGCATCACCCCTTAAGTGATAACGATGTGCGCCAGTGCGCGCGCATTGCCACCGGTGCGACGCTCGGATTTGCGGTGTGTAAGTTTTTCGGTTTTAGCTTCGGGGTGTTTTTTACTGTCACGCCGATGTTGTTGCTTGGACTTGTACCCGTGATTAACGGTCGTGCCGCGCGTCAATTGCTCGCCTCCGCGGTGATCAGTGGGATAGAAGTCGGGCTGCTCGGGGGACTGTTTGGCGCACACCCTGGTTTAATGACACCGCTGGTGTTTTTGCTTTTCACCTATAAGTTTGCCTGTATGTCCAAAGGGCGCTTCTTTCTTTTTGGCGCCAACAGTGTGTTAAGCCTGAGCATTATGCTTCACTTTGCCAGCTATCCCGATTTACCGATTAACACCTTAATCTTCGGTAACCTGGGCGCGAATGTGTTATCAGTTGCGGTGGCGTATTTAGTGACCTGGTTAATTCCCGATGTCACGCCGCGTCAGCCGCCCGCCGCACCGGCAGGAGGAAAACAATCGCACCGGATGCGACACGAAGCGCTGATGGGCGCAACCTTGGCCACGGTCTCGTTTTTCATCTTCCAGTTGTTTGACTTGCGCGATTCAATTTCAGCACAAGCCACCACCGTGTTGTTACTGTTCCCTATGCATTGGAACGGATCGCTCAGCTATGCACGAAAGCGGGCGATAGGCACTGTACTGGGTGTCGCTTATGGGATTGGTTGCCAAGTCATTTTATATGATTGGTTTAACGTGCTGATCTTAGTAATCCCGCTGCTATGGATAGGCACCATGCTGTTTGCCAACGCCCACTTAAAGGAGGCCGGTGGCTCAGGTGTGGGGTTTGGTGCGATGGCCACGCTTGGGATCTTATTCGGGCAATACTTAAGCCCGAACCAAGACTTTATGTATGATGCCTTATACAGAGTGAGTAGCAACCTGGTGGCTATCGTGCTCACCTTGATGTTGTGTTTTATGGTGCACAAGCTGCTTAACTGTTTTTCCGCGACCCGGTTTGGTGCCGCGTAAGCGTTTGAACCACCAAAGTTATTCCTCGCTTTAGTCAATCGATAATGGTTATTTTTGCGGTAAACATCCCATCCTAATTTGACTTTTGCGAGGTATCGCTTGTTTCTCCTCCGACCTGTCGCTATGCTCCATGGCAGTTATGATGCACAGATAGGAAGTCAGCGAAGTGAAAAAACTCATCCTGATCGTGGTATGCGCCATGTTTGCCGTTGCGGCGATTGCCAGTATCACCGCAACCACCTTTATCTCGCATGACGAGATAGACAACATTATTCTCAAGCGTTCGCAAGCACAGGCTGAGCTCCTGGCCGATCGTGCTGAATACATTTTAGAAAACTCTTCTACTCCCACCGCCGATTTACAAGACATGGTGTCGGATCTCAAAGGTCGCGACGACATCAGCTATGCGGTAATGATTGATAAAAACATCAAAGCCATTGCCCACAGCGACACCCAAAAGCTGGGCAAGGTGTATAGCGATAACTATACCGTCGCCGGTGCCGGCCAAGGCCAACCGCAGCATTCTCGCTGGTATGCCGATGTGCAAGATGTGTGGGTATACGACATTATGATGCCGGTTTATGTCGATGGCCGCCTGTGGGGCGCGTTTGATGTTGGCATCCCGATTACGGAGGTCGATGCCGCTGCTAATGGTATCGCCATTGCCCAGCTCACCGCGATTGGCTTGATTTTTATTGGTTGTACCCTGGTGCTGGTATGGCTATTAGGCCGTTTATTCGCGCCACTCAAAGGCTTAGAGCATGCGCTGACCGATATCTCCAAAGGCGACGGTGATTTAACGGTGCGCTTGCCGGTGACCGGGAATAACGAGATCACTCGTATCTCAGAGGCGTTTAATACCTTTGTGGAAAAAATCGACCAAATCATTGCCAATGTGGTGGAAACCGGTGAAGAGCTGGGGCGCTCGGCCGAATCGCTGCGTGATAAAGCGGCGCACTCGCTGAAACGTGGTGAGTCGCAAAGCGAACAAGCCTTGCTGGTGGTCACCTCGATGAATGAGATGATCGCTACCATCAATGAGATCTCACAAAGTGCTTCGAATGCCGCGGACTCCGCTTCGTCGGCGAACAATGAAACCGAAGCCGGTAAGCAAACCTTGGCCGAAGCAACCGCGACGATTAACCAGCTCGATACCGAGATGGATAATATGTCGACGGTGATCACCTCACTGGCCGAGCGCACACAATCCATTGTGTCGATTCTGGATGTGATCCGGGGGATTTCTGAGCAAACGAACCTGCTTGCCCTAAACGCAGCCATTGAGGCAGCACGCGCGGGCGAAGCGGGACGTGGCTTTGCGGTGGTGGCTGACGAAGTGCGCAGTTTGGCGACTAAAACCTCGCAATCGACCGAAGAAATTCAATCAACCATCGATCAGCTTCAGCAAGAGGCGAAAAACGCGGTTGATGCCATGGATACCAGCAAAGCGCTGACCACTGAGGGCAACCGTGCCACCGAGCAAGCACTGACCGCACTCGAAAGCATTGCCACGCAAGTTAGCACCATCTTGGACATGAACACCCATGTGGCGACGGCGACGGAAGAGCAATCGAGCGTGGCGAATGAAATCAACGTCAATATGGATACGGTAAACCAAGCGGCGCAAGCAGGGCTGGATGATAGCCACAGCCTTGAGGCGAGCAGCCAAGATTTGGCCGGTTTAGCGCGTACCTTGGATCACCATGTCGGCGCATTTAAAATCTCGGCAATTAAACCTGCCGAGAGCGCATTGCGGGCGGCGCGCGACTAATTGAGCGTTTACCCCGAGCAACCTCTATCGCCAGCCTTGTGCTGGCGATTTTTTGCCAGCTCGCGCATCACACTGAAATCGAACCAGGCAGTTAAATGCCTGTTCGTAGCTGCTGGGCGGGTAAGTGCTCGGCCAGAAATGCTAACCAAGCTGAGACCTTGGGCTGTAACTGCCGCCCGCTCGGATACAGCGCCCAAATGCCTTCATCTTCTACCCGATAATCGGTTAACACTTCCTCCAACTCGCCGCTTGCCAACGCGGATTGCACGTAATAATGCGGCAGTTGAGCCAATCCTAATCCATGCTTGGCGGCATTGAGCAATGCCACGCCTGAATTGCAGCGCAATCGGCCTGATACCGTTAACGTGCGCACTTTGCCGCCGCTTTGGTAGTGCCAATGCTCGTTCGATCCCACTAAGCAGCTGTGATGACTGAGCGCACTGGGCGACTCGGGGCGGCCATTTAAGGCCAAATAGTCCGGGCTGGCGCAGATGGTTAATTGCCGCGACCCGAGTCGCTTGGCTTTCAGGCTTGAATCGGGCAAGTGGCCAATGCGGATCGCCACATCGGTGCCGGTATCTGTCATATCCACTCGCCGATTAGTCAGATGTAAATCCACCGCCACTTGCGGATACGTCACCATAAATGGCGCGAGCAGCGGGGCGATATATTGCTCACCAAAGTTAACCGGTGCGGTGACGCGAATAGGCCCAGCAGGTAACGACTGAGCTTGAGTAATGGTTTGTTCGGCATCCACTAACGCGGCCATCAGCGGTCGGCAGCGCTGATAGTAGAGTTCGCCCTCATCGGTTAACGACACCTTCCGCGTAGTACGATGAAACAGCTTCACCCCTAAATACGCCTCGAGCGCAGCCACCCGACGACTCACTGACACCACCGTCGTGTCGAGTTTATTGGCCGCTTGCGTGAAGCTGCCATGCTCGGCGACCGATAAAAATTCGTTAAGTCCTTCCCAGTGGGGCGCCATTGCTGTCTATCCTGTTTCTATACACACATATACATTATTTCGTGAGTGAAATAATAATTTTCAAATTTGCGGGATTATAACTAAATCTAACTTGGTTAGCATAGTCAGGTATGCAATTAACAAGAACAGAAAGGAACCTCCAATGGCACTAACCATCCAGCCAGGACAAACACATATCAAATCCAAAGCCGCGGTCGCCTGGGGACCCGGTCAACCACTGAAAATGGAAGAGGTCGATGTTGAACTGCCCAAGCCGGGTGAAGTGTTGGTCAGAATCGTCGCCACCGGCGTGTGCCATACCGATGCGTTCACCTTATCGGGCGACGATCCTGAAGGCGTCTTCCCCTCGATTCTCGGCCACGAAGGCGGCGGGATTGTCGAAATGGTTGGCGAGGGCGTCACCAGCGTGGACGTGGGCGACCATGTGATCCCGCTTTACACCGCGGAATGTGGTGAGTGTAAATTCTGTCAATCTGGCAAGACCAACCTGTGTGGCGCGGTACGTGAAACCCAAGGCAAAGGCTTGATGCCTGACGGCACGTCGCGCTTTTCTATCAACGGCGAGACCATTTTCCACTACATGGGCTGCTCGACCTTCTCGGAATACACCGTATTGCCTGAGATCTCATTGGCGAAAGTGAGCAAAGCCGCACCGCTAGAAGAAGTTTGCTTGCTCGGCTGTGGCGTGACCACCGGCATGGGCGCGGTGATGAATACCGCCAAAGTAGAAAAAGGCGACACGGTGGCGATTTTTGGTTTGGGTGGCATTGGCCTGTCAGCCATCATCGGCGCACGTATGGCCGGCGCGAGCCGTATCATTGGCATTGATATTAATGAAAGTAAATTCACCCTGGCCAAGCAACTGGGTGCCACTGATGTGATTAATCCGCAAGACCACGACAAACCTATCCAGCAAGTAATTGTGGAGATGACCGACGGCGGCGTCGATTACTCGTTCGAATGTATCGGCAATGTCGATGTGATGCGTCAAGCGCTGGAATGCTGCCACAAAGGCTGGGGCGAGTCAGTGATCATTGGTGTTG
The DNA here is from genome assembly GCF_001995955.1 of Salinivibrio sp. PR6. Classification (NCBI taxonomy): domain Bacteria; kingdom Pseudomonadati; phylum Pseudomonadota; class Gammaproteobacteria; order Vibrionales; family Vibrionaceae; genus Salinivibrio; species Salinivibrio sp. PR6. The sequence continues at coordinate 222,011 of NZ_MUFA01000003.1, forward strand.
CCGGCGCAGGCCAAGAGATCTCGACCCGTCCGTTCCAGCTAGTGACAGGGCGCGTCTGGAAAGGCTCGGCATTTGGTGGCGTTAAAGGCCGCTCCGAGCTGCCCGGTATTGTCGAGCGTTACCTCGATGGTGAGTTTGGCTTGCAAGAATTTATCAGTTACACCATGGGCCTTGATGACGTGAACCGCGCCTTTGAACTGATGCACGAAGGCAAAAGCATTCGCAGCGTGATCCACATGGACCAATAATAGGACGGCCGCCGTGGCAACGCGGCGGTAAAATAACCATGCAACTAGAAAAAATAAGCGAAAACAAAGTCGCAGGCGGTTGGCACCAACGTTGGCAGCATGACTCTAAAGCCACCAACGGCAAAATGACCTTTGCGATCTTTCTGCCAGAGAAAGCGAAAGAACAACCTGTGCCGGTGCTTTTTTGGCTCTCGGGCCTGACCTGCACTGACGAAAACTTTATGCAAAAGGCCGGCGCGTTTAAACAAGCCGCCACCTTGGGTATGGCGATTGTAGCGCCGGACACCAGTCCGCGCGGCGAGGGTGTGGCGGACGCCAATCAATACGATCTCGGCCAAGGGGCGGGGTTTTATGTCAATGCCACCCAAGCGCCATGGCAGTCGCACTACCAGATGTACGACTACGTCGCCAACGAACTGCCGGAGCTGATTGAATCGCACTTTGCGGTCAATAACCAGCGCGCGATTGCCGGACACAGCATGGGCGGCCACGGCGCGTTAGTGATTGGCTTGCGTAATCCATCACGCTACAGCAGCATTTCAGCGTTCAGCCCGATTTGTCATCCTACCGAGTGCCCGTGGGGCAAACAGGCCTTTAGCGCCTATTTAGGTGATGACGAACAAACTTGGCAGGCTTATGATGCCACCGTGTTGCTCGCCCAAGGCCCCACCGCCATGCCGATGCTGGTGGACCAAGGCGACAAAGACGGCTTTTTGGCCGAGCAGCTTAACCCGCAAGCCCTGAAACAAGCGGCAGAGAAACACAACTCCCCGCTCACCTTGCGCATGCAACCCGGCTACGACCACAGCTACTTTTTCATCAGTACCTTTATTGATGAACACCTCGCCTTCCACGCCACCCGCTTTGCGCGGTAAGGCACAGAAAAAACGTCGAGACCCAAGCGGCCCCCCAGGCCGCTTTTTTTGTACCCATTTCACAAAACATGGCTTGGCTAACACTTTGGACAATAGCGCACGAAAAGCAAAACAACGCTTGATACACTAATCCGTAAAATAGCCAATAAATGGCGTGTTAGGTGCCGACAACTGATCGGCGGTAGCGTGGTAAATGCATGGTTACAGCTTATCGGCTAGATACAGCAAATAGCGTGCACGTTTATCCGTGACAGATTCATACTATCCCAGAATGGATGATTAAAAGAGTCTATAAGTCATGAGGTTACAGCTTGATACTTGGGGAAAGTGTGAATGCCTGAGTTGAGATAGGCGGCATGCACATTTTCACGGAAGAGCAGTATCCACTAGAGGTAAGAAATTCTAATAATAACAGTCTATTAGGTAGAAAAGAGTGCGTATAACGGTTTTGGGAAATCGTGCGTGCGCACTAATACAATGTTATATTTTTTTTAGGTACAGTCTGAATTGGAAAGTTACATGTGGTTTATAGAAACATTTATTTATCCTTTAGTTGGTGGTGCGACTGGCGCTATTCTTGTAGCTAAATTTTTGGCTAAGCAGCTTATTGAACAGCGATTTAGAAAGGATATGGCTAATTACCAAGCCACGCTTACTGAGAAGACTGAGAGCTTGAAAAACTCTTTATCAATATTTGCTCACGAGCGTAATATTCAAAACTCAAGAGTTGATGCACAGACTGCAAAGGCTATACAGACAGTCTACAGTGCGTTGTCTGTACTTCTGAAAAATGCGAGAGAGTTTGCTAATGGAAAACCTTACCCAGTTTCAGCTTTAGAAGAACACGAAGGCGTTGATAGTCAAGACGCGAGGGATTTTCGCTTTTATAAAGAGAAAGCTGAACTGACAAGTAATGCAGCTAGGCAGCTAGAATCAATTCTTCTAGACAATGCAATTTTCATAGAATCTAGTGTTTATGAAAAAATAGAGAATTTGAGCAATAGGTTTTATGAATTATCGGAAAGTTACGTTCAAATCATAATCGAAGAAGAGTGCAGTAGAGATGAAGTTGAAGAAATTCTAGACGAGCTAAAAGATATGCGTACTGAATTGAAAAACTATTACAACGGTGAGTTAACGAAACTTGTTGATGATATTGTTAAAGTGTTTAGGGATAAGCTCGGAATAGAAAAAATATAACAAACGCTTTAAGACGGATTCTGGACTTGATCCGTTTTACTGGACACGCATCGACGACCTGAGGAGGTCAGTATGCCAGCCTATAAAACGGGTAAAAAGACAGCGCAATATTCACTAGACTTCAAGCTGAAAGCGGTTGAATGGAGCTATGAAACGCATCGAACAGTGAAGTCGGTTGCAGAGGCGCTTGATATCCATCCATTCATGCTATCGAAATG
>NZ_MUFA01000030.1:0-14737 GCF_001995955.1 Salinivibrio sp. PR6
AAATAATATTTACCACAAGGTCAGTTTGGATAACGAATTTGTTTTATCTACTTGTGTCTTTCTCTGCCACAGGGCAGAGTGTGATTAACAGGTCGCCACCAGTGGTCCTATATCGCAGACATGCCACGGCGAAAACACCGTATAACACAAACAGAGAGGAAGATTATGTGTTCAATTTTTGGAGCGCTTGACATTAAAACCGACTCGCAACAATTGCGGGAAATCGCGTTAAAAATGTCGAAGACCATGCGTCACCGAGGTCCGGACTGGTCAGGGATTTATTCGTCTGAAAAAGCCATTCTCGTTCATGAGCGCCTTGCGATTGTCGATCTTAACAGTGGGGCACAGCCACATTATAACCAAAACCAAACCCAAGCTCTCGCAGTCAACGGTGAGATCTACAATCACAAAGAGCTCCGCGCTGAATTCGCCGCCGATTATCCGTTCCAAACAGAGTCAGACTGCGAAATCATTCTCGCTCTATATCAAGAGAAAGGGCCAGAACTGCTCGATTATCTCAACGGTATCTTTGCCTTTATTTTGTATGATGAGGAGCAGGATGCGTATTTAATTGGTCGCGATCATATCGGCATTATCCCGCTTTATCATGGGCACGATGAACATGGCAACTACTACGTTGCTTCGGAAATGAAAGCACTGACGCCTATTTGTAAAACCATCAGTGAGTTCCCTCCGGGTCACTTTTTATGGAGTAAACAAGGTGAGCCTGTTCGTTATTACAAACGCGCATGGATGGAATATGACGGGGTAAAAGACAGCACCACGGATAAAGCAGCACTCAAAGAAGCCCTAGAGAAAGCGGTTCACCGTCAACTTATGACCGATGTACCTTATGGCGTTCTGCTATCTGGCGGGTTGGATTCATCGGTGATTTCCGCAGTGACCAAGCAATATGCCGCCAACCGTATCGAGGATGACGATCAAAGCCAAGCTTGGTGGCCACGTTTGCACTCGTTTGCTATCGGCCTGGAAGGCGCGCCGGATTTGAAAGCCGCCAAAGAAGTCGCCGACCACCTTGGCACCGTGCACCACGAGTTTACCTATAGTATTCAAGAAGGCTTGGATGCCATCCGCGACGTGGTATATCACATCGAGACCTATGATGTGACCACTATCCGAGCGTCAACCCCCATGTATTTGATGTCACGTAAAATCCGTGCAATGGGAATTAAAATGGTGCTATCGGGAGAAGGCGCCGATGAGGTATTTGGCGGCTATCTGTATTTCCACAAAGCGCCCAACGCTCAAGAGTTCCACGAGGAAACCGTTCGCAAACTGCTCGCGCTCAACATGTTTGATTGCGCCCGCGCGAACAAATCGATGGCCGCCTGGGGCGTTGAAGCGCGTGTCCCCTTCTTGGATAAAGAATTTTTGGAAGTGGCGATGCAAATTAAACCGGATGATAAAATGTGCGGAGAGGGTAAAATGGAAAAGCACATCATTCGTGAATGCTTCGGGGATCTGTTGCCAGAATCGGTGGCATGGCGTCAAAAAGAGCAGTTTAGCGATGGCGTCGGTTACGGCTGGATTGATACCTTGAAAGCCATTGCCGATGAAAAAGTCAGCGATCAACAGTTGGCAACGGCAGCCTTCCGTTTCCCATACAACACGCCGACCACCAAAGAAGCGTATATGTATCGTGAGATTTTCGCCGAACTCTTCCCTCTGGAAGATGCCGCGAAGTGTGTTCCTGGCGGCCCGTCGATCGCCTGCTCAAGTGCCAAAGCGATTGAATGGGATGAATCGTTCAAAAACCAAGCCGACCCATCAGGTCGTGCGGTCCGCAACGTACACGAAAAAGCGTATCAATAAGCCCACGCCTCACGACCAATAATAAAAAACCGCCAACAGCAATTGGCGGTTTTTTATCTTTTATGGCAATGAGATTAACGTTCCCAGTAAGCCTCTTCCAAGCTATCTTCGCGCTCCGGCAAGCCACGTGACAAACGCGGAGAATGCTGCGCCAGCACCTCATAGCTAACACGGTTGGCATATTTGCACACCTGAGAAAACGATGAGTAAGTTAAAAATGGGTACTGGTGTTTGCTCGAATTAGGCACGTTATCACGGTGGTAACGATTCGCTGACATATCGTGCAGCAACGCAGACAGTGCACCGTCTCCCGCGCCATTGGTGTTTTTGATCCGTTCCGGCCCACCCATGTATGGGGCAATGTGCGAATAAATTTTGATTGGATTTTCGCAATCGGCTTTGATCATTGGACGGCTGAACTCATACATATTGAATTCGGGAATGGCGCCGGGTAATAAAGGCAGTGAGGTTTCGCGTTTGGCTTTATCTTCACTATAACCCGCCATGTAGAGGCCAATCGGACCGGCGGTGCAAAGCACCATATCTACCCATTGTAAGGCGGCGTCGGCCGCGAGCAGCGGGTCACTTTCACCCGTGAGCGCTTCACCCTCATCTTCGTTCATCGCCACCACACTGACGTGCTCAGCCAGAAAATCACGCCACCATTGTGGATTTTGTTCAATCACATACTTGGTGCCCAACGTCATCACCACAGGCACGTTATGCTTTTTGGCATACTCGATGGCACGCATGGTCGCATCCGGCATCGGATCACCGTCCTTGCAACGTACCAGATAGGCTGTCAGGACTAAGGCAGACGCATGCTCAAAGATATGTTCCGGAATCGACTCAGGACGGAGCTGATTCATTAAGCCTTCGTTGATGGCAAAAGTACGTTCGCCACAATCACCAATCAGTGCATAGCAACGGCCAATCGGGCCTTCGACAGGTTGCAGATAATTGAGGTCCATGCGGCTGGACGTGTTGCATAGATAGCGATAAGAGTAGCTCCCAATGCGAATATCCTGACTCATCACGCCAAGCAGAATCGATTGGTCGTCCGCTAACGCGGAGTAGTTGTGCAAGGTATTGCCAATGGTGCCGCCGGCAAATTCATGCGTCACCAAATTGTTGTCTTTGAGCTCTTGATACAAAGCTTCAGCCCGTTCATCGTCAATCACTAACGAGTGGCCTTTGCTCAAACCATAACGATCCAGGAAGTCGTCACTCACTTTTGCTTCTATGTCCACCAAGGTTTGGTCTATGCCAATCACATGAGGGCGTTTAAAGCCACGCTCGCTGGCAGGGTTAAGCAAAGGATCCCGGGCGTGAACCGGAAAGTAGTGTTTAGACTTACGTTGTCCTGGAAATTTCATGGTTCGTGTAACTAGCTAATGGAAGGGAGGCGCGAATTCTACCACAGAATTTGCGCCTGCATAGCGTTGGAGAAACGAATTTTATCCGTCTACCACCCTTGGGTATGCTCTGCCACCAGCGTCGCCATTAACTCAATATGCGCCTCGTCATCATTCAAGCATGGGATAAAACGAAAGGCTTCGCCACCTGCTGCTAAAAAGATATCCCGACACTCGCCAGCAATTTCTTCCAAGGTTTCCAAACAGTCAGAAGAAAAGGCTGGTGTCATGATATCGAGGGTTTTAACCCCTTTTGCGGGTAGTGCTTCCAAGGTTTTATCGGTATAGGGCTTAAGCCATTCTTCACGCCCAAAACGCGATTGGTAGCTCATCATGATCGCTTGGTCGGGGAGCCCAAGTTCCGCCTGCAACAATGCCGTGGTTTGTTCGCAATGTTGCGGGTACGGGTCGCCGTTATCCGCGAAACGTTGCGGGATCCCATGGTATGAACACAGTAAGAGATCGCCCTTGCCGTGTTTATCCCAGTGGCGCCTGACGGAGTCTGCCAATGCGGATTGGTACGACGGATGATCGTGATAGTGGTGCACAAAGCGAAGCTCAGGAAGCAAGGGGCGTCCTTTAAGGGATTTGGCGACTTTATCAAATACCGCGGCCGTGGTGGTCGCAGAGTATTGCGGATACAAAGGCAAAACCATGACCTTTTCGCAACCTTGTTGCTGCAGTTTCTCAATACCATCCGTCATCGAGGGTGAGCCATAGGTCATTCCTAAAGCGACAGGTAACCCCGTCTTGGTGGCTAAGGCATCACGCTGACGTGTAGCGTACACCATCAAAGGCGATCCCTCATCCATCCAAACACTTTGATAGAGCTTAGCCACCTTGGGAGAGCGTACAGGCAGAATCACACCATGCAGCAGTGGGCACCACAACCAACGCGTTAAATCAACCACCCGATGATCATGCAGAAATTCAGATAAAAAACGCTTTACTGAAGAAGAGGTGGGCGCATCCGGGGTTCCCAGGTTGACCAGAAGTACGCCAACTCGATTATGCTTTTCGGTCATGTTTGTTGTCCTTGGCTTATTCGCGAGCCGATTATTTTTGTTGTACCTTTCCAATTTAACTTTGTCTGATTAAATGGCTTGGAGAATGACGCGTAGCTTGCCATAAAAAAACCGGAGCGACTAATCGTCAGCTCCGGTTTCTGGCATCAGTCATACCGATGAGAACAGGTGTCAGCGCCTGAGCACTGACCCTTTAAACAAAAAATTAGCCGAGAACCTTTTGGATCTCTGCGCTGACTTGCTCAACCCCTTGTGTGCCATCGAAGGTCACAAACTGGGTGTTGCCAGCATCGGCTTCTTTTTTGTAGTAAGCAATCAGTGGTGCAGTTTGATTATGATAAACATTCAAACGCGCGCGCACCGTCTCTTCTTTATCATCATCACGTACCACTAGCGCTTCGCCAGTCACGTCGTCTTTCCCTTCCACTTTCGGTGGGTTATAAACAACGTGATAAGTACGGCCTGAAGCAAGGTGAGCACGGCGACCACTCATACGCTCAACAATAACGTCATCCGGAACATCGAACTCGAGTACGTAATCGATCGCAACACCGATCTCTTTCAGTCCATCAGCTTGTGGAATGGTACGTGGGAACCCATCTAGCAAGAAGCCGTTGGCACAATCATCTTGCGAGATACGCTCTTTAACCAAGCCAAGAATGATGTCATCAGACACCAATTCGCCAGCATCAATAACCGCTTTGGCTTGTTTGCCAAGCTCAGTGCCCGCTTTAATCGCGGCGCGCAGCATGTCACCCGTAGAAATCTGCGGAATCCCGTATTTTTCCATGATGAACTGCGCTTGCGTCCCTTTACCCGCGCCCGGTGCACCCAACAGAATGATGCGCATAGTGATCCCCTTTATGATTATTTAGGTTTCGTTAAACTGCGTCTATATTCGCAAAGACACGAAACATACACGCTTAACTAAACGCTATCAAGCCCGGCAATCCGGCCGGGCTTGTTCGATAGTCATTCAGTATGTGGTCTCGACAATCGCCTGTCGATTATACCTTAGTCAGAAGCTGGTTGACCGAGGCCAAGAAGTCTGACGGATCGTCCATGCTGCCTTTCTCTGCCAGCATCGCTTGACCCAGCAGCATTTCTACCCAGGTACCGAATTTCTGCTCATCGCTTTCATCTGCCATGCGCTTAACCAGAGCGTGCTCTGGGTTCAGTTCAAAGATGTACTTCACATCCGGCGCTTGCTGGCCAGCGGCTTCTAAAAGCTTCGCCATTTGCGTGCCCATTTCAAACTGATCGGTCACCACCACCGCCGGTGTGCCAGAGAGTTTAAAGGTGGTACGTACATCTTTAACACGATCACCCAAGTGCGATTTTACTCGCTCAATCACAGACTCAAACGCTTTTTCGGTTTCTTCACGCTCTGCTTTTGCTTCTTCATCATCGAATTGGCTCAGATCGAGATCTGCCTTGGTGATTGCCTGGAACGACTTACCATCAAACTCGGTCAGGTAGCTCATCAACCACTCATCGATGCGGTCATACATCAAGATAACTTCGATGCCTTTGGCTTTAAACTGCTCCAAGTGCGGGCTGTGTTTCGCCGCATTATAGCTATCCGCGGTGATGTAGTAGATTTTGTCTTGCTCTTCTTTCATGCGCGACACGTAGTCGGCCAAGGAGACGGTTTGCTCAGCGCTGTCTTCATGCGTTGAGGCAAAGCGCAGCAAGCCAGCAATTTTTTCTTTGTTGCTGAAATCTTCCGCCGGCCCTTCTTTCATTACTAGGCCAAATTCACGCCAAAATGTCTGATATTTTTCAGCATCGTTTTTAGCCAGTTTTTCTAGCATTGACAACACACGCTTGGTGCACGCACCACGCAGTGACTGCGTGATCTTGTTGTCTTGCAGAATTTCACGCGAGACGTTAAGCGGCAGATCGTTAGAGTCAATCAAACCACGGACAAAACGCAAGTAGCTTGGCATGAACTGTGACGCATCATCCATGATAAATACGCGTTGTACATAGAGTTTCAGTCCATGTTTGTGCTCGCGGTTGTATAGATCCCAAGGGGCTTTTGACGGGATATACAGCAAGCTGGTGTAGTCGTTTTTACCCTCTACACGGTTGTGGCTCCACGTCAGCGGTTCGGCAAAGTCGTGAGACACATGTTTATAGAACTCTTTGTATTCGTCTGCCGAGATATCTGACTTAGCACGAGTCCAAAGCGCTTGCGCTTTGTTAACTTGCTCCCACTTGCCTTCGCCCGTCTCGTTACCTTCCTCGTCTTTCTCTTGCGTCCACATTTCTACCGGAATACCGATGTGGTCGGAATATTTACCGATCACCTCACGTAGGCGCCAATCATTGAGGAATTCTTTCTCGTCGTCTTTAAGGTGCAGCGTAATCTCAGTGCCACGGTCAGCTTTGCTGATAGGCTCTAGGGTATACTCACCTTCTCCGGTTGATTCCCACTGCACTGCCTCGTCGGCAGCAAGACCCGCCGCTCGAGTGCTTACGGTTACCTTGTCAGCCACAATAAAGGCAGAGTAAAAGCCGACCCCGAATTGGCCAATCAGGTTCGAGTCTTTGCTTTGATCTTCGTTAAGCTGTTTAAGAAACTCTTCTGTGCCAGATTTGGCAATGGTACCGAGGTTAGCGATGACGTCATCACGGCTCATACCAATACCATTGTCTGAGACAGTTAACGTACCGGCATCACTATCAAAGGAAAGACGAACGCGCAGGTCACCGTCATTTTCGTAAAGCTCAGGCGCGGACAATGCTTTAAAGCGCAACTTATCGGCGGCATCCGACGCGTTTGACACCAGCTCTCGCAGGAAAATCTCTTTGTTTGAGTAGAGAGAGTGGATCATCAACTGCAGCAATTTGGAGGTATCAGAACCAAACTGATGTTTTTCTGGGGTTTTCACGCTCATGTCAATCTACCTAACACTATGAGGATTAATGGCGACGTGGACTCGATGCCCACGTTTCAATGAATTCGTTACTCAGTCCCCTTGGATATAGGGATCCGGTACCACGCTTTCAAGGCCTAAGTGGTCAAATATAAGCCAGTTAGTGTTAAGGCGATAGACAATAAAAAAGAAAAGCCTAACCAGAGGCTAGGCTTTACACGTCAGTCGTGTGATTGACATCGCTGCTTTGACGGTGGATGTTGCCACATTGTCTTGCCGCCCCTCGCGGTGGAAGACAATGTCACCAACGGTAGCTGCGGTCTCAGGACACGTCAGGCGCTTCTAGCGATATTTCAACTGTTGGCGACCGATAATTGAGTGAGATAGCGTGGTACCGTCCACCAGCTCTAGCTCGCCTCCCATGGGGACGCCATGTGCAATACGGCTCGCACCCACTTGGTGCTCTTGGCATAGCTCAGCGATGTATTGCGCCGTTGCCTCGCCTTCCACTGTCGGGTTGGTCGCCAAGATAAGCTCTTGGATCGGTTCGTGTTGCAGACGCTTTTCCAACACATCAAGGCCAATGTCTGCCGGACCAATGCCATCAAGGGGTGACAGGTGTCCCATCAAAACAAAATACCGCCCTGAGTACTGACCCGTGGCTTCCACGGCTGCAATATCTGCCGGGCTTTCAACCACACAAATCAACCCTGTTTCTTGGCGTTTCGGGTTATCGCAAATCGCGCACACGTCTTGCTCGGTAAAGGTTCGACATTGGCTGCAGTGGCCAATGTCAGTCATTGCCGTACTCAGTGCTTGCGCGAGGGCCAGCCCGCCTTGGCGGTTTCGTTGCAATAAGTGGTAGGCCATCCGCTGCGCTGATTTGGGGCCAACGCCTGGTAAACAACGCAGCGAGTCCATCAGTTGTTCAAGTAACTGGCTGGTGCGCATAGATTAAAAGGGCATTTTCATGCCTGGTGGTAACTGCATACCACCTGTCACTTCCGCCATTTTCTCTTTTTGTTGCTCCTCGACACGACGGGCAGCATCGTTGAATGCAGCCGCAATCAAGTCTTCCAGCATGTCTTTATCATCTTCCATCAAGCTATCGTCGATGTCGACACGACGGATGCTGTGGCTACCTGTCATGGTGACTTTCACCATGCCTGCGCCCGCTTCGCCTGTCACTTCCATGCTGGCAATTTCTTCTTGTACTTTTTGCATGCGCTCTTGCATTTGCTGCGCCTGCTTCATCATGTTACCCATGCCGCCTTTACCAAACATAATTCTCTCTCTTGGTTAGGTGTCTTAAATTGGTCGAATGCTATCTTCTTCTAACTCCGCCGCAAAGCGTTGAAGAATAAAAGTCACATTCGGATCATTATGCAGGCTGTGTGTCGCCTGCGCTAATTTTTGTTGATAGAGCTGCTCGCGCCGCTCTAAAGGTGTGATTCCCGCTTCCCCGAGCTGTACCTCCAAGGTTATGGGGGCGCCCAGCGCCGTCGTCAAGGCCTGAGTCAATTGCTGCTGCGCTTTTTCGGTATTAAGGTGCGATTGATCCGGGCGCAATGTAAGCTGTACGCGCTCGCCTTGCTGGGACATCGCCGCATTCAGTGCCATTTGTTTAACCAGGCGCTCTACCTCTAAACTGTCTGCCAAGGCACACCAAGGATCTTGTGCGTTGGTTTCCTGTACCAGTTTGTCGCGCATCGCGGGCGTTTTTTCATGTTCTAACGCCTGTTTCAACGACTTAGGTGTCAGTGAAGGCACCGTCTCGGGCTCCGGTGACACAGGTTGCGTAGAGCGCCACTGGTAAGGCTCTGACGATCCGTTAGTAGGTTCAGTCACGGGTGACAACGACACACTCGGTGTCTTTTGTTCAGGCGCGGACACAGGCGATGCACTCTCCGCCGCCGTCGCGACGCGATCGAGCACAGATAACGCATCAGTCTTGGCCGGTGTCCGCCCCGCCTTTTTTACCCCACTCCCCGATTGTTCAGATTGACGTTTCATACGACTACGCAACTGATTACGAGCCTGAATAAGACTAGAGGCAGGCGAAGAGGCAGACGGCTGATTCGCAAGTGATGACGCGGCATCTGGCGCCGAGTCATCGACTGCTGGTTGGCTCAGCTCGGAAACACTCGCTTCATGTGCCCCTCTGCCGGATGCACCTGCGCTAGGCACCTCCGCGCTAGTCTTTGCCGTCGCCTGCTGAGGAGCTGGCGCGCGTGTGTCATTGATATCTTGGGGACTTTCCGGCGTGTCTCGGTCATTGCTCTCCGGGTTATCGCCCATGGGCCGGTTCTGTTGAACTTCGTGCCCCTGGCTTGGTGACGACTGGTTTGGCGACGCCGCACTGGCCGATGAGACCTGCGCTTTCAACGCGTTCAGTGCTTGCGAGGGATCTTTTTTTACCGGCTGTTGTGGTGAAGATGCGGGATCGTGTGCCGGCACCGATATGGTAGCCGGTTCATACGGTACCGTTTTCACCGGCTGAAACGCCAACATACGCAGCAAGACCATTTCTAGACCGGCCCGCCCATCAGGGGCATAGGGCAGGTCTTGCCGTCCTTGCAGTGCCATTTGGTAACACAGCTGCACATCTTGTGGCGCAAGCCGCGAGGCCAAGGCGTGAATCCGTGCTTGCTCCCCGCTGTCATCATCATGGGTCTGAGGCAGTGCTTGGGCAAGCGCCACATGGTGAAGCTGGCTAGCTAACTCTTTGAGTAAACCATCCCACTCCACCCCGACGTGCGCAATCTGCGCCAGCATATTCATCAATTCAACCGCATCATGATTCGCCAAGGCTTCAAGGAGCAAGAGTGCGTTATCGGTACTCAAGGTCCCCAGCATGTCAGCGACAGCTTGGGTGCTGATGTGGCCATTTCCCAGCGCGATGGCCTGGTCGGTTAAGCTCAAGGCATCACGCATACTACCTTCTGCTGCACGCGACAGCAGCATCAAGGCACGTGACTCTGCCTCGACACCTTCTTGACCAAGGATATGCTCTAGCTGCGTCTGAATCTGGCTCGCATCAAAGTGTTTTAGGTGAAATTGCAAACAACGCGATAAAATGGTGACCGGCAGCTTTTGTGGATCCGTGGTCGCCAATAAAAACTTTACGTACTCAGGCGGCTCTTCCAGCGTTTTTAGCAGCGCATTGAAGCTGTGCCGTGACAGCATATGGACTTCATCAATGAGGTACACTTTGAAGCGCCCACGTGCGGGCTTGTACTGGACGTTATCAAGCAGCTCTCGCGTGTCTTCCACCTTGGTTCGGGATGCAGCGTCAATCTCCAGCAAATCAACGTAACGTCCCTCGTCAATTTCACGGCAGGTTGCGCACTGACCACATGGCGAAGAAGACACCCCTTGTTCGCAATTGAGCCCTTTGGCAAAAATGCGCGCAATGGTGGTTTTGCCCACACCGCGAGTACCACTGAACAAATATGCGTGATGCAAGCGGTCATGATCCAATGCATTGGCTAAGGCCGTCAGCACATGACTTTGACCGGCAACAGACTCAAAATTATGGGGTCGCCACTTGCGAGCGAGGACTTGGTAACTCATGTCAATCCGCTTCCTGTATGCTTATTGCTAACGCGGGACCCTGCATATAGCCTGGCATTAATGGCCTGCAAATTCGCACAAGCTATAAACGCTGATCCCAAGCGCGGCCAGCTTTTCTTCACCGCCGATATCCGGCAAGCTTATCACAAACCCAGCATGCGCCACGGTGCCGCCTAAACGGCGTACCAGCTTCACGGTGGCTTCTATGGTGCCGCCTGTCGCCAGTAGATCATCAATCACCAGTACTTTATCCCCCTCAGCAATCGCATCACGATGGATTTCCAGGGTATCTTCACCGTATTCTAGCTGATAGTTTTCGCTGATCACCGCGCGTGGCAACTTGCCAGGCTTACGCACTGGCACAAACGGGAGCCCTAGCGCAAGCGCCAATGGTGCACCAAATAAAAAGCCACGTGACTCGGTACCAATCACCTTGGTAAATCCATGATCGCGGTATTGCGCCACCAGGGCATCAATGGTGGCTTGGTAGGCAGTAGGGTCTTCCATTAAGCTGGTAACATCGCGAAATAAGATGCCAGGTTTGGGATAATCTGGGATGGTTTGAATACTTTGTTTGATGACATTCAAGCTGTCGGTGCTCATGGCCAATTCTCGCCGGTAAAAAACGCAAACCGTCATGTTATGAATTTTCGGCCGAACCAGCAACAGATTCCGTTTCAGGTAGGCGGAGAAACCAGCATAAGAGCACAATTAGGCAGGTAACCAGTAACGCTTTCAGCCACATCGCCCCGACGATATAAATGGAGAAGCTAAAACTTGCCACTATCATGACGGTCGCGCGTCGTTTTACTTTGCGACTAATCGCGCGCTTTTGGTACCAGTCCGTCAATATCGGCCCGAACGTTGGATGGGCGTGGAGCCAGTTAGCGATACGAGGAGAGCCTCGCATAAAGCAACCACTGGCGAGCAGCAAAAACGGCGTGGTCGGGAGTACCGGCAAAAAGGCGCCTGCCGCACCCAGCGCGACCCATAACCAACCTAACCCATTCCATAACCAACGCCATGCGGCTGTCGGTGCTTGTTGCATAGTCTCTATTACCCTTCGATTCGAGATGGTCGCGCTTGTTCACTCACGCTAAGTGTAGTGTCAGAGACGATGGAGGTACAGGGTGGCGAATAAGGAATGCCGCACGGCGAGTAAATAAGGCGGTGATTAGCCGCCAAAAATAATGCCAAGCCAAGTGAGACTGGCAGGTAAGGTCGGGATCAGTAATACCAGCAGGAAGCCGATGAAGTACTTGACGTTATAAGGCTCTTTAAAATCATGTTCCATTTTGTTACTTCACTCAAAACAGCATAACAATAGTGAGCGGGTACTATAGCTCAGGTCAAGACCGCTAAAAACGGACTCTTTGTAAGGTTTTAGCCGGTTCATTGATTTACATCAGGGTAACAACTTGTGTGACTGCGTCATGATAAAAGTCATTTTAGCCAATCAAGCGAACTGACCATGGATAAAACAACCCTTGCTCAGCTGGGGCGTGAACTTAACCGCGAACGCACTGAGCTAGTAGCAACATTAACCACGCGATTGCGTGAAGACTGGGACAAGCATTGCGAAAACCTCACCATTTCGGATCTGATTAAAGAAAGCCAAGGGGTACCTGGTGCCATCCGATGTCTCGGTGAGCGTTTAGAAAAAGTCGATGCGGCTTTATGTGCCATGGATTTGGAGATTTATGGCTTGTGTGCCGATTGTGAAAGTGAAATCCCACTGGATGATTTAATGAAAGACGCCGCCGAGCAGCGCTGCCCACAGTGCCGTGCGTCAAATTATTATCATCACGATCCAGCCACTCGCCGAGCCACAGCAGGAGCACGTAAAACCGTGTGATCGCGAGGTTGACTTTCGCTTGTCTCATCGTGGCTTAAACGGAACGCGCCCAGCATCAGCTGGGCGCGTTTTTTATTGACTATTTAAAGACCAACGATCACACATCATCCTGAGGCGCTTAATCTTGGTCAATAATCCAACGACGGAACGACTTGCGCTCTTGGTCACTGGCTTTGGTATACCAAAGCTTTAACTGCGACAAGGCATCACCTTTGATAGAGGCTTTACCTTGATCATCCACCTCGACCAATACATCGTTGAGGTTTTTGCTTTCACCTTGGTCGATAATGATACCATTCTCACGGTTGTACTCCGCCACCAGCGCTTCCATATCGGCATAGGCGGCAAAGCCATCCCCTTTTAACTCGACGGCATCTAAAGGCATCACATCACCGTTATCGAACTCGGCTTGCCACTGCGGGGCACCGTCAAAATAGCTGGTCGCTTGGCTTTTTACCCGCAATTTCGAGTCAATATTGATGGTGGCATTGCGGCCATCGACCTCAAGCTCAAACAAATACGGGCGGGAGGTAAAGATCACCTCTTTACTGCCCCGCTTTACTTCTCCGTCAAAGCGCATCACTAATTGGTGGGTACCGTTATCTAGCTCAATCGTCTGCTGCGGCGCCCAGTTTTCAAAACTGATTTCCTTGCCATCAACCACCACAAACTCAATATTACGTGCTGAAGTAATTTCTGCCGCATTGACCACACTCGATGCTATGAGAGTGCTGAGCACTAAGCCCATACCTACTACTTTTTTCATCTCTACTCCAAACCGTGATAATAAAAAAGCCGCCCTAAGGCGGCTTTTGTAACCAGTGCTACTTTTAGCAATAATGGTATAAGCTCAATTAGAACTTAACTTCCATACCTGCTACGTAGCCCCAATCTTGCTGATCATCGTCGCTATCGCCGATTTCCGCGTACACTTTTGCATTGCTGTGCAGTGCATAGCTTACGTTGGCATAGTAACCGTTTACGTCGTCGTTATCACCTTCAACGTCTTTGTTGTCGAAGCCGATTGCATAGGTAGTTTTACCCATGGTGTAGTCAGCAGCCAATGAGATGTAGTCAGTGTCTGTATCGGTAGTGCCGTTGTCTTCTGATGTGCGGCCATAAGATGCAGCGATTCCAACATTTTCGATACCTGCGTATTCGATTTCGAAGTTGTATTCGTCACGCTCTAGAGCAGAACCACCGTTCTCTTCAGACTTCTGATAATAAACACGTGCATCAACATCGGCGAAACGATAGCCTAGACGGCCTTCGTATACTTCGCGCTCGTCGTCTGCAGATGCACCATCGCTAGCGTCATTGAATGCAAGACCTGCGTATAGAGAACCGTTGTCATATACGTACTTAGCTACTTGATCAGCTTCAGTATACTCAGCACCAAAGCTGTTTACAGCTAGTTCGTAATCTTTAGTGATGCCAGCGTCATCCATCAGCATTAGCTGACGACCAAAGGTAACTTGACCCCAGTCGCTACCTTTAAAGCCGACATATAGCTCATCGTTTTCAGTAGTGCTATCTTCGAATTTAAATGCGAAGTGACCGATTGCAGCTAGGTCTTCAGAAACAGCAACTTCAGTATTAACAGAGAAGTCACCGTCATCTAGACGCCACTGACCGTCTTGGTTGCCTGTACCAGTAGCGTCACTAGTATTGCTGATGTACTGGATATACTGAACTTCAGCTGCACCAGACGCGTCTACTTTAACGCCTTCTGCGTCATACAGGTTGATGCTTGCTGATGCTGAGCCAGCAGCCAGCAGAGCTGGTACTGCCATTGCTAGAATAGTCTTTTTCATGGTTAATCCACTGCCTTTTCTATTTAGTCATTATGAGTTCCTTCTTGGAACTCTGTTTTATTGTGACTGTCACTCTATTACCAGCAGCAAAACCGCTGCGAAGAACAAAATGCCAGTTCACTGAAACTTCGTGGCTAATCGTGCAGAACATTTGTAGTTCTGTCAACTCGCCGGAAGCGCATTACAATCTAGACAAAAACCGCTTAAAAACAACAATATAGTGATATTTGTTGAACTGAGATCACAGTTTAATTGACTCAACACCCGCCTTTTGATGAAAATAAACAACAAACACTAACAACATAAAACACCAAAAATCACAGTATTTATTGCTTATATT
>NZ_MUFA01000031.1:0-10136 GCF_001995955.1 Salinivibrio sp. PR6
TCCTGGGCAGTCAACGTGTGCGTAGTGACGGTTTGGCGTATCGTACTCAACGTGAGACGTTGCGATGGTGATACCACGATCACGCTCTTCTGGTGCGTTATCGATTGACGCGAAGTCACGAGCAGCACCGCCGTGTACTTTTGCAAGTACCGTACAGATAGCTGCGGTCAGCGTAGTTTTACCATGGTCAACGTGGCCAATAGTACCAACGTTAACGTGCGTTTTCGTACGTTCAAATTTTTCTTTAGACATGACAGTCCCTCTAAGCACGGTATTTCGGTGGCATTACGACCACACAACCAACAATCAGGTTTGTTGAGTATATATCAAACGGCTTGAAGTTACCTTGGAGAGGATGGTGCTGATAGGCAGATTTGAACTGCCGACCTCACCCTTACCAAGGGTGCGCTCTACCGACTGAGCTATATCAGCACTCTAAAAAGAGTGGAGCGGGCAGCGGGAATCGAACCCGCATCATCAGCTTGGAAGGCTGAGGTAATAGCCATTATACGATGCCCGCAATCGTTACTCGTAGAGCTATTCAAACAATTTGAAAATGGTGGTGGAAGAAGGATTCGAACCTTCGAAGGCTGAGCCGTCAGATTTACAGTCTGATCCCTTTGACCGCTCGGGAATTCCACCTAAATTTTGGTGCCGGCTGCCGGAATCGAACTGGCGACCTACTGATTACAAGTCAGTTGCTCTACCAACTGAGCTAAGCCGGCGACAAGTGCTGCGCATTCTATGCCATGGATTTGAGGGGTGCAATAGGGAATTTTAAAAAAATGGGTGATTTTTTCGTCTTTTGCGCATTTTTTCGCGTGATTGTTGCGAAAATAACCACCCCGCCCACTCAACGCCAATCGTCGGCGCTTTTCCTTCCCTTTCGTTTGCGGTATCGTCACCCTCTTTACTGGCTTAAGGCACATGGATCATGAATGCAACGCTAACGCCTTATTTGTCGTTCGAGCGTCAACAATGGGCTGAACTGAGGGATGCAGTGCCCATGACGCTCACCGAAGATGATATTGACCGCTTGCGCGGCCTTAACGAGCATTTGTCGATGGATGAGGTGCGCGATATTTATCTTCCTCTATCCCGGCTGCTTAATCTCTATGTGAAAGCGCGCAAAAGCCGGACGGAAGTGCTAGACGAGTTTTTATCCCAGCCCGTCTCAAATCATGTGCCCTATGTCATTGGCATCGCGGGCAGCGTCGCCGTGGGGAAAAGTACCACCGCACGTCTTTTAAAAGCCCTGCTGACACGGTGGCCAGATCATCCTAAAGTTGCACTCGTGACCACTGACGGCTTTTTATACCCCAACGCCGAGCTTGAGTCGCGTGGCATCATGCATAAAAAAGGGTTTCCGCAATCTTATGACATGCGCAAGCTGGTTGAGTTTGTGGCCGACGTCAAATCAGGAAAAGACTGCGTCACCGCGCCGATTTATTCTCACTTGGTGTACGACATCACTCCTGACGTGCAAAAAGTGGAGAAACCCGACATATTGATCCTCGAAGGGCTCAACGTCCTGCAAAGTGGCATGGATTACCCGCATGACCCACATCATGTGTTTATTTCCGACTTTCTCGACTTTTCTATCTATGTCGACGCCGAACCAGAGTTACTAAAGCATTGGTATATTGAGCGCTTTATGAAGTTCCGCCGAGGTGCCTTTCTCGATCCACAGGCTTACTTTCATCACTACACGCGGCTATCGGTCGACGAAGCCACTCAAAAGGCGGCGACCATCTGGGATGACATTAACGGGAAAAACTTATCGGAAAACATTTTACCCACCCGTGAGCGCGCCAGTTTAATCCTAGAAAAAGGTGCCAACCACTCTGTTCAACGCATCCGTGTGCGCAAATAGTCCTTACAATCGCCGAGATTAGTCATCGCGTCTTAGAGAAATCTCTCCACCTAAATAAGGCGTGATGTCACCCTCAACGTCAAGTAATAAGGCACCGTGTTCGTCGATACCGCGCTCAATGCCACGGACTTCCCGCTCTCCCATGAGTAGTTTGACGGGGCGATCAATAAAGTTATCCAACTTGGGCCAGTCGGCCATGATGCTCGATAGCCCATGTTGCTCATAGTCAATCAGTGCTTCTTTTAAACGCTCAATCAAGGTTGCCGCCAATGTATTGCGCGATGGCATTGGATGGCAAGCGTCCGCTAATCGAGCCCAAGGCTGATCGATGCTGTCACGCAAATGCGCCCCCATACCAATATTCAACCCCATGCCGATCACAAGGTGAGCCGCATCGCCCGTTTGCCCCGTCATTTCCACTAAGATGCCAGCGAGCTTTTTATCCTGAAAATACAGGTCGTTGGGCCATTTCACCTTCACACCTGGCGCGCCTAGTTCATGGAGTGCTTTGGTGATCGCCACACCAACCACTAGGCTCAGTCCCATCGCCGCCGCAGGGCCGGCATCTAAACGCCAATACATCGACAAATACAAGTTACTGCCAAAAGGCGACTGCCACGCGCGACCACGGCGACCCCGTCCTTGCTGCTGATATTCAGCCAAGCAAACACTGCCTGACGCAAGTTGTCCAACACGTTCCATCAAGTACTGATTGGTCGAATCAATGACCGGGATCACGGATAAAGCGGGCACATCGGTATGCTCACTGAGCCAGACGTCATCGAGCAACTCAATCGGTTGCGATAAGCAATAGCCTTTGCCCTGCACCCGATAGATATCCAGTCCCCACGATTGCAACACTTTGATATGTTTGCTGACCGCCGCTCGGCTCATGCCTAGCGCATCGCCTAGCATTTCGCCAGAGTGGAATTCACCATCGGATAAACGATCGATAAGGGTAAGCCTTGCGGTATGTGCACTGCTCATTGTGCCTCCAAGCTGGTTTCGCCCTTGGCGCCCATAAAGCGCACCTCATGTTGCAAGGTCACACCAAACCGCGCCTTGACTTCGTCGACCACCTGCTTTGCTAACTGAATGACGTCTTGGCTGGTTGCATGATTAGCGTTGGTCAGCACTAAGGCTTGTTTTGGATGTACACGCGCGCCTCCCACTTGCTTGCCTTTCAAACCACATTGGTCAATCAGCCAGCCTGCGGCGAGCTTCTTTTTCCCCTCTCCGGCAAAGTACATGGGTATCTCGGGATAACAGGTTTGCAAGGTTTGCGCCTGGTGTGCATCAATCACTGGGTTTTTGAAAAAGCTTCCCGCATTGCCACACTCACGGGGATCAGGGAGCTTGGCTTGGCGAATCGCACAGACCGCGTCAAAAATGGTTTGCGCTGATACCCGCTCTGGATCGAGATCCGCCAGCGCACCATATTTGAGCACGGGCTGCCACGTCTTCGCTAATCGGAACCCCACTTGCGTAATCACCCACCCTGTCATCGCGTCGGTTTTAAATATCGAGTCGCGATAGCCAAATTGGCAGGCTGCTCGGGTCAAACGACGTGTTTGCTGAGTCGATGGATTGACGATATCGACATACGCGCACCGCTCGCAAAACTCGACACCGTAAGCACCAATGTTTTGAATCGGCGCCGCACCAACACAGCCAGGAATAAGCGCGAGGTTTTCCAGCCCAGGGAACCCATTATCAATGCTCCAAGCGACTAAGTTATGCCAGGATTCTCCAGCCCCTACATGCAATACCCAGTGGTCGCCCTCATCATCGACTGATATACCAGTCAGGCGATTAAGCACCACCACGCCCTGAAAGTCTTGGCAAAAAAGCAGGTTGCTGCCTTCTCCCACCACTAGCTTAGGAAGCGTCAGATCGTCAGCATGCTGCCAAATCGCATATAAATCCTCCACGGTGTGCGCTTCCACGATCGCATGAGCGTGGGCGGGGAGACCAAAGGTGTGATGGGGTGTCAAGGACACATCAGATAACCACTTCATCAATGCATTACGCTGTCAGAAAAAATCATGGATAGGTATACTACCTGTCCTGCTCGTATTGCGCATCTATTAGGCTATGGATAATTACCACATTCACCCACTCGAGCCGTTACGGTTTCCTCTCGTGGCACGATTCTATAAAACCTACTATCCACCGGGTAAACCGAAAAAAGATGAACATATCTGGGTGGTGGATGGACCCAGCGGCTTATGTGGTGCGGTCCGCTTTCAACAACGTCAAAATTACCAATTACTCACTGGCATGTTGCTGCACCCACACTTGCGCGGGTCGGGGCTAAGTCATCAACTACTCGACGCCGTCCAGCCCGTATTGGCGCAACGCCCAAGCTTTTGCTTGGCATTTCGACCATTGACCGCTTTATACGTGCAACACGGTTTCAGCAGTGTGGACACACCAGCCCTGCCAGAGGAATTGGCGGCACGCTACCAAAGCTACTGTCATAGCGGTAAAGACTTAGTCGCGATGCAATACGCACCTAAAGCGTGACATTTACAACAAAGCCACCGCGCAGTCATCCGTGACTTGACCTAATTTCTGGTATAATTCAGGGTTTAGCATCAAACCGCTCGACTCTGGCCGTCGAACAACAAGAGGTAACAATGGATTCAGCGAACGCAAACCGGCAGCTTATCGACCGTCTGCCCACCATTGCGCACCAGCCAGAAAATCTCGAAACCTTATTAGATGCCGTCTCGTTTAGAGAGCGCTTGCTTAGTGAAATAAAAAAGGCGAAATCCAGGATTTACCTCGTCGCCTTGTATCTGCAGGATGATGAGGCTGGACGTAGCGTGCTTGATGCACTGTATGAAGCGAAACAGGCCAATCCTGATCTGGATATCAAGGTATTAGTCGATTGGCATCGCGCGCAAAGAGGCTTGATCGGGGCAGAGCAATCTGACGGCAATGCGGGATTATATCGCGCCTATGCTGAGCGTTACCCGCACAAAATAGAGGTACTCGGCGTACCAGTCAGAAACCGAGAAGTGTTTGGCGTGCTGCACCTAAAAGGCTTTGTGTTTGATGACACAGTGCTCTACAGCGGTGCAAGCTTAAACGATGTTTATTTAGCGCAACATAATAGATATCGATACGACCGCTATCATGTGCTCGACAATAAAGCGCTTGCCGACACCATGGCAGACTTTATTGTTAATACCCTAACGGCGGATAGTGCGGTCAATTGCCTCACCTCGCCAGATCGGCCAAATAGCAAAGCACTTAAGCCTAGCATTCGTGAGTTTCGAACTCAGCTGCAGCGTGCGAGTTATCGCTACGATAATGAGCCTCTCCGTGAGGACCAAGTCGGGCTAACTCCTATGGTCGGATTGGGTAAACGTAAGAACAAGCTCAATCGCTATATCTGCCATCTAATTGCGAGCGCGCAAAAAGAGTTGGTGATTTGCACCCCTTACTTTAATCCGCCACGCAGTGTGGTCAGAGAAATCCGCCGTGCACTACGCCGAGGTGTGACAGTGAGCATCATTGTTGGCGATAAAACCGCCAATGACTTTTACTCGCCGCCAGAAGCGCCCTTTAAGACCATTTCGGCACTCCCCTACCTGTATGAAGTCAACCTACGTAACTTTGCGCGCCGTAACGAAGCAGCCATTGCCAAACGCCAGTTAAACATCCATATTTGGAAGCATGATGACAACAGTTTTCACTTAAAAGGAATCTGGGTCGATCGCCAATACATGTTGCTGACGGGCAATAACCTGAATCCACGCGCATGGAAGCTAGACTTAGAAAACGCTATCTTGATCCATGATAAGCATCAGCAACTCGAAGCGCAGAAACAGCAAGAAGTAGATAAGATACTGGCACACACTCAGTTGGTCGGCAGCTATAAACAGATCGAAAAAATGGAGGACTATCCCGTCCCGGTCAAACGTCTGCTCAAGCGGATTAAGCGGGTTAAGGCCGATCATTTACTCAATCAAATACTCTAGGTGATGATGCGATGAAACAAGCCAAAATTGCCGCGATTGACGTTGATGCACAATGCACATTCACACCGCTTTGTCCTGATGAGCTGCCTGTGCCTGAGGGCGACACCATCGGGCCAGCTCTGAATCAGCAAGCGGCATTGGCTGACCTACGCGTACTCACCAAAGATGCACACCCCACCAATGCTGTCTGGGTGGTTGATAAACCTGCTGATATGTTGCAGCCCTTAGCACATAAGAATGCTGATCTAACTTGGGTCAAGCATGCTGTGCCCGGCACCAAAGGATTTGAAACCATCGATGGCTTGCCCCCGGTCACCGAATACGACTATGTGGTTTGGAAAGGTATTGAGCCTGATCTTCACCCCTACGGTGCATGCTTTCATGATATTGAAGAAAAACTCAGCACGGGCTTGATTGAATGGCTACACAGCCAAGAAGTAGAAACCGTGGTTGTCGGTGGCTTAGCTACCGATTACTGCGTCAAAACCACGGCTATCCAATTGAAAAAGCGCGGCCGTTTTGACGTCATTGTCAACCTTGCCGCGTGTCGTGGTATTAACCCCGACACGGTATCGTCGGCTTGTGACGAAATGATCGCCGTCGGTATTCGACTCGTGGATAGTCAAATCGCGTTAAGCTGCTTACTTCCGCGTTAATTTGTATCGCAGTGGATCATCAATTTCCGCTGCGATCTTCCTCGCTATTTTAACGAAACTCATAGCCCGCACACATCAATAAGTTTGAGTCTTTAGACATAACTGCATTTTGACTAACAAGATTACTAGGCTTGTTAACCACTATCCTCTACTGTCTTGTTAACTATTTTCACAATAAAAAATAAGTTTGGAGGATAGCATGCTCAAACCTACCGCACTGGGTCTCCTGATCGGCGCGTCATTATGTAGCACCGCTTGGGCGATGCCTGCATCGCAGCTTGATGCACTCGGAAACGGCCTCGATGTCCAATACCAAGTCATTGATAATAAGCAAGATGACTGGCGTTCATTTATGGGTAACGTCGCCTTTACCAACCAAAGCACTCAGACACTGCCTAAAACAGGCTGGGCGATTTATTTCAGTCACATCCGCATGATCAATTCGATCGATACCGATCAACTTAAAGTCTCACACGTCAATGGGGATCTCTTCAAACTCGAGCCCACGGACAGCTTTGTTCCGCTCGCCCCTGGTGATCAATTAGTCGTCGGCTTTAATGCCTCTGACTGGCAAGTCGCAAAATCCGATATCATGCCAAACTGGTATTTAGCGTCCGACGGTGAAGCTGGCATGCATACCGCATTGATTACCAGTACCAGTAACCACAAAAATGGCCAAGTGCCCACCAAGCCGGATGATGAGCTCGCCTTTGTCGGTGACTTTGACACGCCCGCACAGTGGAAGCGCTACGGCGGTGCACTCACCGACCATTATGACCCGTTCACGGCCGAACAGCGCTATGCGCGCAATGCTGATCTGTCGTTGGTCAATACCCAAGGGCACGTGCTACCCACCCCTGCCAGTCGCATTGAGAAAAATGGCCATGTCATCCTCGATAGCGAGTGGACCGTGGTCTACGACAATGGCTATCAAGCGCAAGCACAATGGCTTGCCGATCAACTTGGCATTTCAGCCACCGACTGGGCACCTACCAACCAAAAAGTTATTCATGTGGGCTGGGGAAAAGTCAGCCTGAATGGAAGCGACCAGTGGCATGAAGCTTATCGCTTAGATGTACAACCTGAGCAGCAGCGTATTGACATCGATGCCCCTGATCAAGCGGGAGCCCTATATGCTGCGCAAAGCCTGCTGCAACTCAAAACCGGCGACACACTCAAGGCGGTGACGCTAACTGACGCACCACGCTTTGCTTACCGAGGCCTGTCTGTCGATGCGGCGCGAAACTTCCGCAGCAAAGAAGCCATCTTTAAGTTACTCGATCAGATGGCCGCTTTGAAACTCAACAAACTGCATCTACGCCTCAGTGATGATGAAGCATGGCGTATTGAGATCCCAGCCCTCCCGGAACTGGCGGACGTCGGTAGCAAACGCTGTCATGATTTGTCGGAAACCCGCTGCGTGTTGCCCTTCTTAGGTGCAGGGCCTGACGGCACAGAAGCATCCAATGGGTATTACACCACGGAAGATTATCAAGCGATCTTGCGTAAAGCAGAGGCGCTCAATATCACCGTCATTCCAGAAGTAGATATGCCAGGTCACGCGCACGCGGCCATCAAAGCGATGGAAGCGCGTTACCACAAGTACATGGCACAAGGTGATGAAGCCAAAGCGAAAGAATATTTGCTCACGGACTTTGAAGACGACACACAATACCTCTCTGTGCAGATGTTTACCGACAACGCGATAAATGTCTGTATGGAATCCAGTTATCGCTTCGTCGATACGGTGGTTGCCGCGCTCGTCGACGCGCATCGAGACATACAGCCGCTCGATACATTTCACTTTGGCGGTGATGAAATTGCCGGTGCCTGGAAAGAGTCGCCCGTCTGTCAGTCCTTTATTGCAGATAACGATGCAGGTGTGAACAGTGTTGACGATCTGAGTCAGTACTTTGTTGAGCGTATTTCGCACATTACCCAACGTCATCAGCTCGATCTCGGTGGTTGGGAAGATGGCCTCATGCACAACAATAAAGTCTATCCACGCGCACAACTTGCCAATGAGCACGTCTATGGCAACGCGTGGCAAAATATCTGGGAGTGGGGCGTTGCCGATCGCGCCTATAATCTCGCCAACAATGGCTATGGCGTTATCTATAACCAAGCCACACATCTCTATTTTGACCACCCCTATGAACCAGACCCAAGTGAGCGTGGCTATTATTGGGCACCCCGTTTTACCGATACCCGTAAGACGTTTAGCTTTATGCCCGATGATCTCTACGCTAACGCAGATGCAAAGCGCAATGGTGCACCTATCACCAAACAGGAAGTACTAGACGCTGCCACCGTGAAAACACTGACGCGTCCAGACAATGTGCTTGGTTTACAGGCATCTATTTGGAGCGAAACTATTCGCTCCGATGGCCAATTTGAATCCATGACCTTCCCTCGCCTCTTCGCCATGGCTGAGCGAGCTTGGCACCGTGCCGAATGGGAAGCAAGCACTCAAACCGGACAAGAGGCGAATCAAACCAAGCGCAACATTGATTACAACCTCTTTGCTAATCAGTTAGCGAACTACTGGTTCCCACAACTAGAGCAACAGGGTGTGGGCTTCCGCTTACCCGTTCCGGGTGGAGTGATAGAAAGTGGTATATTGAAAGCGAACTCGCCATTCCCTGGACTCACCATTGAGTACTCAACCGATAATGGTGCAAGCTGGCAGACCTATGATGCGGCGAACGCTCCTCACGTCACTGCACCAGTGCAGCTGCGTACCATTTCAGGTGATCGAGTAAGTCGAGTCAGTAAAATTCAATAATCAAGCTATTACACAGCTTAGAAAAAACAAAGCCCCGTCGACAAGACGGGGCTTTTTATTGGCTCTTGGATAGATGGAAAATGAAAAGACATCTACTCGGCAGGCAGTTTAAAGCAAGGCATAAAGGGCCAGGCTTTATTGAACTTCCAAATACAAAAAAGCCCCGACAGTGAGGTCAGGGCTTGGTGTTTTCTCATCAAAGTCTTACTTTTTATCTGCTTTGATAATTAAATCACTTCTAATTAAAGTCTTACACTAAGCTGCTTTAATTAGGTTATCTTGTTTGATGCGATGAGGATTTTGAATCGAGACGCGCAGTGTATGCCAATACATGAGCATCGCAGATATCAAAAGCATCGAGCTATCAACAAGATAAGCAATGAAAGCCTGGCGATGTCCTACTCTCACATGGGGAGACCCCACACTACCATCGGCGCTGCTTCGTTTCACTACTGAGTTCGGCATGGAGTCAGGTGGGTCCAAAGCGCTATGGTCGCCAAGCAAAATTTTGTCTGGAACAAAATTTAACGCACTTCAGTGCGGCCCGTCAGGGTCAAATACAAGGATGTATTTGATAAATTCGTTCCTAAATCTAGAAAGCTGTTCGTTCTCGCCACAATCAACTGGCTTTATTCAAGTCCAACCCAAAACCTCTTGGGTGTTGTATGGTTAAGCCTCACGGGCAATTAGTACAGGTTAGCTCAACGCCTCACAGCGCTTACACACCCTGCCTATCAACGTTCTAGTCTAGAACAACCCTTTAGAGAGCTCGAAGCTCTAGGGATGACTCATCTCGGGGCCAGCTTCGCGCTTAGATGCTTTCAGCGCTTATC
>NZ_MUFA01000032.1:0-9032 GCF_001995955.1 Salinivibrio sp. PR6
CTGCCAAGGAAAGTTAATAGTAGCCTTGTCTTTATTATAGATGAATGAAGTTTAGAGTAATGTTTGTTACTCACGGGTATTCATCTATTTTCTAGGTTTTCTTAAGGCAAAGTTATTTTGTGAAAATCATCGACTTAAGTAGTCAAGTTTAGCGAGATGTAAACATCCCAGAGTAGTATCAACAAACATCCCGTTTTCTGATACCAGGCAGGAATGAAGTGTTTACGGTCTCATAAAGTAGGGTTCGAGCTTTTATGATACCTAACTGATTGAYGATACCAATTGTGATGCCAAAAGGAGTGAGTAATGGATAGTAGACGGACATTTGCTTATTGTCGTGTATCGACTAGCTAGCAAGAAGAGTCTAAAATAAACGTGGGTAATGCAAAGAGCAATCGTCAGTGTCCCAACGCTAACTTGGAGTGAAGCAGACTCTCATAACAGAGAAAAAGGTTCTCTGAGTAGCGAGTTGTTGTAACAAGGGATTGGTGAGCTAGCTATTGATCCTGCGAGAACACTGTTCTCGCTTAAATTATCAAAACCTAAAGATTGCGTATTTTATTAACAAATAAAAACACTTCGAGGAGAACGATGTTCTACTCAACGCTTGGTACTTTCAGTTTTGGGTAGCCGAATCAGTCTGCTTTCTCTACAACCATACCACTTTGCTCTGCAAAGTGAATCAATAGAGTGATATTGCTGAGAAGTCTACTGGTAGGTGATGGCTACCACTTCACCGTTAGGCAAAGTAATCAGAGCATTTTCATCGTTGTGGAAACGACGAATTCTACCTAGAGGGCTTTCATCGACTAGGATGGCAATACGTCGTCTTACGGGTTCGTTAAGTGCATTGAGCACATCACTCAGACTTCGTGGCTGATGCTTTTCGATCCAGTCCGCATCTAACGCTAGCGCGAGATTGCTAACAGGTCAATACGGCGACGGCTGTCTTCCCAGACTGAAAACTCCTCTGATATCACCAAACAATCAGGAGCGATGGCATCAATACAGCCTTTCAGCGCTTCTTGTAAATCGTGCCGCTCTTGCAGCCCTTCTGCTGCAAAAGTGGTCGGTGTTAGTGCGGTGAGGTTTTTATTGGCGATATTGTAAAGAGTCATGGTTACACCGCTTGTTCAATCACACTATCAGTAAATTGGAAATGTGCATGCTTTCCTTTTTCTAAAGAAAGTTTGAGCTTATCGCATAGATCAATTAGCTCCTCTACTTTCTTCACAATCAGCGTCTGTTCTCTAATGGGGGGGAGTGGGATTGGTGCCATTTTCAACTTATCTTGAGATATGTTCATTTGACTTTCTGCCATGCCAGATTTAGCTGATTCCAGATATTCTGAAGTAGCCCCTGCGTTTAGACACAGCGAAACGAAGTTGTTAGACATCCCAAGTTCTATTAGGTGAAAGCGAATAATTTTATCTGAGATCATAAGCTTAGGCCTTGTGGTTTGAACCAAGCAAGATACTCCGACTCTGTTTTTGGGGCCTGCTCTAGTAATCAAAATATCTCCATTCTTTACCTCATATTGAGGTCGAGGTTCCTTGGAGGGGCTGAGAACTTTATTTTCATATTCTCTATACTCCATACTCTGAACGGCGGTTGTTTTAAGTACCCCCCAAGTTTCGTGATTTGGAGATGCCTCTGGTGGACAAGCTGGACTCCAACCAGCATCCATTTCACTAGTTAATGAGTTCAAGTGACACCACTCCCACCCACTCGGGAGTTCAAACGGTTTTTCATCTTCACTAATCGGTGGTAGTGCTTTTTGCTTTTTGATTTTCTTCTCTTTGACTAACTGCGCTTTTTCTTCCGCAATTCTTTTCAGTAACTCAGCAGCGGGTTCATCGCTTGGATCTTGTGGAACTAGCTTACCCATTACCGCCAGTTGCAGAATAGTTTGCTTAAGCTGGTCGATACTCTCTTCAGTGGTGAATAAGGTATCGAAATGCTCACTGATTCGCGCCCAGTTTTGCATCAACTCGTCAGCATCGGCAGAGTTGGTAAGTGTGTCCAACAATGTTGTTACCAGCACTTGATGCGCTTCAATACTGGCTTCAGTTTGCTGCTCAAGCTGGTCGCAGAGTGCCATTAACTCATCGACTTTAGCGACGATGCGGTGTTGTTCAGCCTCTGGCGGTAAAGGAATAGTTAATAAAGATAGTGATTCAGCGTTAAGCGTAAAGCCCATAATCGCATTCTTTTTATTTCCCGAGTTTGCTCGGCTTGGTAACACCTTAAACAAGTAACTTTGCAAAACTCCTGTGTACGGAAATACAGAAATGATTGCTTCATTGTGGAAAGCGTCAACATTGAGAATAGAGGCTTTTCCTACGGTTAGCTTGAAACTCATCAGCATAGTTCCAGCGGGAATCGGTGCTCGCTTAAAAACTTGTTCTACCGCTATATCACTAACTTTTTTAGTGGATACACTAACCGTAGATTTGTCATTTAGGTCTGCAATACTCACCCAAGGTATTCCAGTTTCATCCCAATACAGTGAGTTCTTGGTAGCAGGTGTTTTTCCTGCCCCATAATGAGCAACATCTGGGAAACGTACCCACTTCCATCCATTTGGCAAGTCAAAAGGCTTTTCTTCATCGCTTATATTAGGAAGTTTCTTTGACTTTTTAATCTTCTTTTCTTTAACTAATTGCGCTTTTTCTTTCGCGATACGCTCAAGCAACACCGAAGCAGGCTCATCATTGGGATCTTGCGGTACTAACTTCCCGCGCACAGCCAACTCCAGAATTAGCTCACGCAGCTTCTTAACACCGTAAAGCTCTAGTTTCTTGCTGCTACCGCGACCAGAGGTTGATTGGGTCTTTACTGACGACGTCCAAATATCAATATGCTCGGTAATTAACTTATTCATAGGAGATTGGTCTACTGCCATTACTGCTCTCCACCTTGCTTTTTACCTTGAATGGTAGAGCTAAATGCATCACCGAGAATACCCTTCAGTTGGTCACGCAGTGCTTTAATGTCTTGCTGCTGCTGCTGATAGCTCGCCAGTAATTCTTCAGGATCATGGCTGACGACTTCGTCCTGATACGGGTTTTTAATATCAAGGTTAAAGTTGCGCTCGATAATATCCTCAATCGACACTTTCCAAGCTTGCTTGGTCTCGATACGGCTAGCGAACCCATCGGCCTCATTACCCCACCAATCTATCTCTTGCTGGAACTCTTCAAACTTCATTGGTTTGGTTTTGCTGTAGTTCTTCACACCTTCTGGATAAGGGTGCTCATAGAACCACACTTCTTTGGTCGGTTGGCCTTTGGTAAAGAACAAAATGTTGGTCTTAATACCCGTGTACGGGTTGAACACACCATTAGGTAAGCGAACAATCGTGTGCAGGTTGCACTCTTCCGTCAGCATCTTCTTAATTTTGGTTTTTACACCTTCACCAAACAAGGTGCCATCAGGCAACACTACACCAGCGCGACCATCTTTATCCAATACTTCCACAATCAGCTGCAAGAACAGATCGGCGGTTTCACGAGTTTGCATATCGGAAGGGAAGTTCTTTTCAATCCCGTCCTCTTCTGTGCCGCCAAACGGTGGGTTAGTCGCAATCACATTGATATTGCTGTCCCAGTTTGCGAGCGGCTTGTTAAGCGTGTTGCCATGCCTGATTTGCACTGGGACTTCGACGCCGTGGAGCATCATGTTAGTGACACATAGCAGGTGCGGTAACTGCTTTTTCTCTACACCTTGGATTTGTCTTTGTAGGGTTTTATGGTCGTCCGTGGTTACCACGTAGTTCTCTTTGACGTGATCGAACGAGCAGGCCAAGAACCCACCCGTACCACAAGCGGGATCCATAATTTTTTCACCCAGTTTAGGGTCAAGACGACTGACGATAAAACGAGTCACCGCGCGAGGGGTATAAAACTCACCTGCATTTCCAGCGCTTTGCAGATCACGTAGGATTTGCTCGTAGATATCACCGAACAAATGACGGTCGTTAGAGTCAGTAAAGTCAACTTCGTTGAGCTTGTTGATCACCTGACGCAGCAATGTGCCATTTTTCATGTAGTTATAGGCATCACTAAAGGCTTCTTTCACCACAAATCCACGTGGATTGATGTCTTTAGGCGTATTGAGGCTTTTTAGGCCAGGAAACAAATCATCGTTGACGAACTCTAGTAACTCGTCACCTGTAATGCCTTGTTTATTTGCCGCCCAGTTTCGCCAAAGGTACTTGGCTGGAATGGGTTCTCGGTAATCTTCTAGCTCAAACTCTAAATCTTCCTCTTGTGCATCAAACACTTTAAGGAATAACAGCCACGACATTTGGCCTAGACGCTGCGCGTCACCATCAACGCCCGCATCTTTACGCATGATGTCTTGAATAGACTTGATCACTGAACTGATTGACATGAAGTTCTACTACTAACCGACTACAAAAATTGTTGTCGATGTTAGCATTTTTACGTCAATGTGAGTACTGACATAGGGAGTGAAGTGCCCAATAACACTGGGGTATTAGTGAGCACTTATCTCTATTACGGTAACTGGTTTAATAACTTACTTGATATTGATTCATGCTCATCTTACGTCGTAAGACAAGGTACAACCCCCAAGTGATTAGCGCATCGGCGGTAATGCCTAACCCAAACATGATGGCAATGCGTTCAAGCGTTGGAACAAAGATGCCGATTTGATAAAGCACAAAAGCACAACCGTAAAACAAGGTGTTTACGATAAGTGATTGATACAGCATTAAGTCAGTGCGCCCTATACCGTAAAAGTAACTGTCAATAACATTGTTTAAACTGAAAATGGCATAGAACCCTACCATTAGCCAAACTAGCCGAGTGATTGCTTGTGAATCCTCCACTCCCATGACATTAGCTACAAAGCTGTTCCAAAGCGGCGCAGTGAGTATCCAAAGCCCAATGATGCCTAGCGTTATCCAAAGGTAGGCATTGACTCGTTCAGATGTTAGCCCGTTATTTGTTGCAGCATCTTGCTTAACCAGCTGCCCCAACGTCAAAACGGGAAGTAGCAACCAGCCCCAAATAAATTGATTGGCAACCCAGTACGTTCCCGCTTGTTGTACTTGGTTAATAAGCTGAAGAATCATGACAATAAAAGCGGTATTACGAACGAGCGATTCAAGCCCTGATTTCCATCCAATTTTTCCCCATTCTTTCAGCCACTGCGATTGATGTCCTCTAGAAAAATTGAAGCTCAGCGTGATCTCCGACTTAGATAAATAAATCAGGGCAAACAGCGCGAGAAGACTATTGACCACGATATTGCTCAGAGCAATACCATTCACTCCTAACTGGAGGGAATAACTTAATTGACTAACAAAGACGCTGTCACAAAGGACGGTCATGAGCGTTTGTACGAGTAGAAGGCCATACAGCGCCTTTCGTTCATTTTTTAAGACGAGAACCAAAGATAAAAACGCATAGAAGCTGGAAAGCAGAATAGCGGCAGATTCCAATCGAATGTATTGGATTGTTTGGGTCAGTAGTTCAGCCTGTTGCTGCATAGCATCAACAAAGCTCGGGGCTAGCCACAATACCATTAAGGTCACCACAAAATAGCAAATCAAGGTAACCCAAAGAGATAGACTGGCTCGGTCGCGAAAAGCTTCGTTACTATGAATAACGCTGCCTAGAATAAATGCTAGAGGGATAAGCAATGCTTCGCTGAGGACTTCATATCCCACATTGAGCCATGCGACTTGTGCAGCAATGCTAAAAGTCCATGGGCTGGGGATGCTGCCCAAGAAGTAGATTCGTGTAGTTGAGTAGATTAAGGGTATTAAGCTTGTCAGAATCAGGACTAGCCACAGCTGATAATTGATAGTCTTTATTTGATGATGTTTCAATTTTTAAGCCTTGTTATCTTCACTAGAGATCTCGTGGAGAAAGCGACTCGCCACAGAAAAATTTTAATCAGTTTTTTGTTCCTAAGTCTTTCAAACAGCGTGATTAGTTACTGAAAAATATAAGAATATTGCACTGTGCTGAAATGAGCTGCTGAGCAATCAAATACTTAACATGGGAAATCAGCTTGGTTACGGCATGCTTGGGAAGGCCATTGTGTTTAAGCTTGCAAGCAAGCCGCTTACCTTGCTTGGCTCCATCGCCAAAGCGAGATCGATACTCGCCTAACGATACGCAAGAGAGTTTAGGCAAACGTCTTTGTGTTTTTAGCCAACAGTGCTTTATCTGAATTTAGCTTACCAAACATATAGGTATGCATCATGACTTGAGATCGTTAACCAAGCTAAACACGCTCTAGCTTGGTTTAAACACTGATTAGGCTGAATGATAGATCTCAGCTTCCAACTCAGAAATTGCTTGCAAGTACTGCTCTCTCCCACCAAAGCACTTATTGACAATTTCAGCAGGTCGCCCCATCTCATCAAAAGGCTTTACCTTGAGTACATGAATATTCTCAAGCTCTTGAACACCTTCGTCAGCGTATTTGTCCAGTAGGTTGTTCAACACCTGCTGAGCCGTTTCACCGTACTTCGTGAAGTAGTTGCGCTTTTTGACGTTATCAGCCCGTTCTTTTCTAGTGAGCGCTGGTTGGTCATAAACGACATGACAAATCATGTCGAATGGGTCGAGATCTTTGCCCACTTCTAGCTCTAATGCTTCCCAGATGATGCCTTCCTCTGCCAGTTCATCAATGATTGCTTGCTTTCTATCGGCATCTTGCCAGCGCTTAACAAAGTCATCCATCGAGGTGAACTGTTTTGCCATCGTCTTGCGGGTATAGTCTTTGAATGATTCGGTTACGAGTTTACCGTCAGCATCGTAGTATTGAACACGTTCGGCAATGGCTGTAACGGTTACGCCGTTGACATGGAACTTTCTTACTCGGTTTTCATCCTGCCAATCATCATCGGCATTGCTCCCACCTGAAGGCGGTGAACCTGAGTCGTATGACGATTCGGGTTCATGGATGCTTTCGGGGTCGATATCTTCGCCTTCAAATGGATCATCTTGCTCAAGTTCATCCTCACCATCGATGATTTCATCTAGCTCTTCATCGGTATCGAAGTCTTCTGGTTTTGTCTCTTTAACTCGCTCAGGGACACCATCAAAGCGCTCATCAGCGAACAGTTCAGTCGCCTTTTTGAAGTCCAGAATAGTAAACCATAGCTTTCCGTAACGATCATCAATACGGGTTCCGCGACCGATGATCTGCTTAAACTTAGTCATCGACTGAATGCCCTGGTCAAGAACAACTAATTTGCACGTTTTTGCATCGACACCAGTTGTCATGAGTTCTGAGGTGGTCGCAATAACAGGATAAGCCTTTTTGGGGTTGGTGAAGTTATCAAGCTGGGCTTTGCCGATTTCATCATCACCAGTAATTTTCATTACGTATTTTTCATTCTTAGCAACTTGCTTAGGGTTGCAGTTGATCAGCGCTCGACGCATACGCTCTGCATGGTCAATGTCATTACAGAACACAATGGTTTTAGCCATCGGGTCGGTGCGCTTGAGGTAGCTGGTGATGGTCTGTGCAACAAGTTCTGTTCGCTCATCAATGACCATAGTTCTGTCGAAGTCTTTCTGGTTATAGATCCTGTCTTCGATAACTTCACCATGTTTATCGACTTGTCCTTTGGTTGGTCGCCAACCTTGTAAATCTACATCGATATCCACACGTACAACTTTGTAAGGGGCTAAGAAACCGTCTTCAATACCTTGCTTTAGAGAGTAGGTATAAATGGCGTCGCCAAAGTACTCGGTGTTAGACACGATATCGGTTTCTTTTGGTGTCGCGGTGAGTCCTATTTGAGTCGCTGAATCGAAATACTCAAGAATCTCGCGCCATGCGCTGTCCTCAGCGGCACTGCCACGATGGCACTCGTCAACGACAATAAGATCAAAGAAATCAGGATCGACCTGTTTGTATGCTTTTTGGTGTTCTTCTGGGCCAGTCAGAGCTTGATACAACGCTAGGTGGATTTCGTAAGCGGGATCGACAGTTCGGCCTGTGACTTTGGTCATCGCGGTGCCGAACGGTTGGAAGTCGTTGGTCTTAGTTTGATCGACCAGAATGTTTCTGTCCGCCAAAAACAGGATGCGTTTTTTAGCTCGGGACTTCCATAGTCGCCAAATAATCTGGAATGCAGTGTAAGTTTTGCCCGTACCCGTTGCCATAACCAAGAGGACGCGGTTTTGTCCTGCTGCTACCGCTTCCACGGTTTTGTTTATCGCCTGTAGCTGATAGTAGCGCGGAGACTTACCGCTACCATCATCATGGTAATCTTGAGCAATGACGGGAAGGTGCTCGGTTTTGTAGCCTTTCCAAACGCAGTATTTGTCCCATAGTTGCTGAGGTGTTGGGAAGTCTTCAAGTCGAATTTCAGTTTCGAATTGACCTGGGTTGGTTTTGTCGTGGAAGATAAAACCGTCGCCATTTGAGGCAAAGACAAAAGGGACTTCAAGTAGGCTGGCGTAATCTAGACCTTGTTGCATACCTTTGCCGATTTCATGCTTATTGGCTTTAGCTTCGACGACAGCTAGAGGCATACTCGGTTTATGGTAAAGGACGATGTCCGCAGACTTAACCTTCTTCCTCGCCGCTGCCTGACCACGAACAATGACCTTACCATCTCGTAGTTTTACTTCTTGACGGATCTGCGACATATCATCCCACCCTGCGCCTTTGATAGCAGGAAGTATGAATTTCGTGATGATATCGGTTTCAGATAGCTTTGATTTATTGATTGTCGATTCCATGCGATTGGCTAGCCCACTACAGTGCCTTTCATGACTATACCAAAGGATACATAAAAGATACTAACTTATCAGTGAAGTGGGTAACGGTATGGATTAGCCTATAAGGCGAAGAGCCTGAACATGCCGTCATCAATAGGTTTATATATGCAATGAGAATTTTGTGATGAGACTAATCAGAAGAAGCTGTTTTCGAGCAGTGACAGTCTTTGTTCGATTAGAAGAAAGGATTTTCTGCCCCCTATACCATCGAGATATTATTAATAATAATTTATTGCGCTAGGTTATGGTTTAAAT
>NZ_MUFA01000033.1:0-7195 GCF_001995955.1 Salinivibrio sp. PR6
TTAAACATGTTTAAATTTACACTCTTTCAATGTATTAATCTGTGGATAGACTCAAAAATCAGTTATTGAACAATAGTTATGTTGCATTCCTGCAAGTCTTTTCATACACTGAAAGCTCACTGGCAAAATCCAGTGACGGGCTTGGTCACCCGCTCTATACCTTAGCGCACAACACGCCAGCTTTCTGCTGGTTTTTTTGTGCGTAGCGCTCGCGCACCTGTTCTATGGTGGGCTGGTTGAGGCAGCTTCGGCTGGCCGTTTACAAGGTAGCGGTATGACCAACCTCGATCAGTTCACCACCCAATGATTGGTCACATTGAGTGGTGATGAATACAAATCACTACCTTGTGGAGGCAATCATGCCTAATCAAATCACAGTTCCTTTCTACGGTTCTACACTGCTTATTGTTGAGCACAACGGTAAGCCCTTCACCACTTGTCGAAGGTATAGGTTTAGCTTGGCAGTCACAGCTAGCAAAGCTGAGTAACAACCCTAAGCGTTGGACTGTCACGAAAATCGTTACAGTTGCAGATGATGGTCGCCAACGTTCAGTAACATGCCTACCGCTCCGTAAACTCTTTGGCTGGCTGCAAACCCTTTCCCCCAACAAAGTAAAACCCAGAATTCGTGACCGCGTGATCCGCTACCAAAACGAGTGCGACGATGTGCTGTGGCAATATTGGGCAGCAGAAAGCCGCCAACCCACCCCGCAAGTGGTAGAGCCACCGCGCCAAGCACGGCTGCTTATGGTAATGGACAGGGGCAATGTGGTGAGCACCCAATTGGTGGAGAACGATGCCGTGGTTGTCTCACGCGGGCAAATTCCCGCCCTGCTGCGCGAGCCGGGTTACTTTAGCGTGGCCGAGCTTAAAGCTATTGCCGAAACCTCGCTTGATAAAATCGCCGAACTAGCGGAGTACACCGAGCAGCGGTTTTAACCATGCATGAAACGTGCGACAAACGAGGCATGACTTTGCGGTCATGCCCGTTTACCATTTAGGACATTCATTGGAAGGGGGCATGATAACGGTGGATGAATCAACGGAATCAATCTGGGTCAAGGCAAAAGCGAAGCTAGCATTGAACCCCAGTACAGGATTAGAGAACCAATGGCTGTTTTGGCTAGCCGTACTGACTCCCTTATCACTCGCACTGGCATTGGCACTTCCTGTGTGGCTTGAGTACTCGCTCTCGTTTTCCGCCAAAGGCTATGGCACATTCTTAAAAATCAGCGCTCTTCCAATCGGCATTAGCTCGCTCTCCATCCCTTTGGGTGTACTAATTGGCAGGCTACACGGCACAAAACAAACAGCGCTGCAAATCTCAGAAGCACAGGCAACGAACAGAACCAATCTCTACTTGGCGCATTACGAGCATTTTTGTGATCACTTGGCGACAAAGATCAATGCTCTATTATTTTTGAGAGTAGTGAGACTTTAACGTTCAATGTTCGCACTCTATACCGTAACATATACCCAAACAACGGGTTAAAAAAAGGAGTTACCCATGCAAGTAAAAAGAATATAGAAGAAGTCACCCCTATATTTCATTTGTTCGACTTCCTATCAGAAGAAGAATATAATAAACACCTGCAGAAATAGGGGCGAGCATTCTTGGTTTCAACTTGGAAGAAAGACTATCTGGCGTAGGTTTTAATGTTGGAAATGAATTCAAAGTTCCGCCACTAACAACTGGTAATATAGAATCAATAAGTATCGCCTTGAGCAGAGTTTTAAAAATCGCAGTTAGTTTAGAACCAGAACTTAAAGAAATACATTTTGGCAGCAATATATTTAAGATGAGTGTAGAAGAAACACACAGTGAGATACAAAGAAAAATAAAAACGATAAGAGAAATGTATAGAGAAAAATTCAACAAATTAATGGAAGAGTCTCACTCACTATTCAAAAATGACCATAGTGGTTTAAAATTATAGGCTCAAACAGGTGGGGCTATTCCTCTCTTTGGGAAATGCTACGTTGATTTTATCCATACATAAAAACTGCGACGACTGAGGCATGACTTTGCGGCGATTTCTCATTAAACTGTTGCTTTTCAGCCGGATGGATAGCCCATATGTTTAACCCTGATCTTCCCGTTACCAAGCTTCCTATGTTTAAGGCTGTTTTAATCCTCGGTGGAGCCCTTACGGTGGGGGCGACGGTAGCAATTGGCTACCATACGAACTTATCTTTGTGCTTTACCGCAACGTGTTTTAATAACCTGCTTGAGTTTTTTAAAGTACCCATCCGGTTACTGGCCGCAACGCTTTCCATCATTGGCCTGATCGCGCTGGCACACCGCTCGGAGCAGTCAGCAAAGCAGATTAAGCTTTCAGAAGAGCAAAACATTTTCTCAAATCACTATAAAAACAAAGAGGAGTTCTGGAAATACATTGAGACTTCACCAAACAAAGATTACATTAAAAAACATGCATCTACCTATGATTTCATCTTTCCAAAATCAAAACTAGGCATCTACATGGTTAGGCCTTTGCTCACAACGAGTGAAAAAGACGCCATAATAAAAACAATAGAATTTACAATCCTCGCGCTTAAAGATAGAGAGATTGAGAATAGAAATACTGTTATAGATTTCTATCACAAAGAAATACAGAACAGCATATACAACAAGAGAGTGTTTAGCTTCGATATATTTAGCCTACCTGTTGATGTATATTTAGATGATAATAGTGTGGGCGAGTTCATCCTATACTTCCTTTCATCTCTAAGCTTAGCTATTAAGGTATATGTGGATATTTTGAATTTCCACCCTGAACAAGTTAAAGGCATTCATGAAGAGTTAACTCTTCACTTCCATCAAACGAGTCCTTACCCAGAGGATAATTTACATATTAACGAGGCGTACCTAAGAGATGGTATTAATTTTATAAGGCAAGCTTTATGATAAGAAAAAAACATAAAAAACCTATAAAATTGATTACATTAGACCCATGCACCGGACTAGAGAGACAGCCCCTTTTTTGGCTTGCTGTATTACTACCAGTACTCTTCGCTCTGGGGCTTGCTACCCCTGTTTGGCTTGAGTACTCTCCAACGCTTTCCGCCAAGGGCTATGACACATTCCTAAAAATCAGCGCTCTTCCAATCGGCATTAGCTCGCTCTCCATCCCTTTGGGTGTGCTGATCGGCAGGCTACACGGCACAAAGCAAACAGCACTGCAAATCTCTGAGGCGCAAGCTACGAACAGAACCAACATGTTCTTATCTCACTGCAATTACTATCGAGAGTATTTCGGAGAAAGAGCCAGTTACTCGATTGACCTGTCTAATGAATATACCGTATCATTCCATTGCCAGCATCTTTATCAAAACATCTATCTAGGTAATGGCCTGAGTCATGGTGTCAAACCGCCCACTCCAGAGCCATTATTAGATATATGGCGAACTGTGACGACTATTTGTCAGCATTTAGACAATTTGACGTCAGGAATAAATAACTCAACCATAAAAAGCCAGGAGATAATAGACGCATCAAAAAATCTAGAGTCTGAAATGATATTCACATTTAAGAGAGCTGGCTTCAAATTACCTGACGATTACTCACTGGTTAAATTCCACTTTAAAGATATTGAAAAAATACTAACTCGAGTAATCGAAGTGACGGTGATAGCAAAAGACTTTGAACCTGAATTCAAACGAGAATTAGAGAATGATATTTTACGGGAGGCTGTTAAGTCTGTAAAAAAACTTAAAGGAGATATAATGTCAAAAAGGCGTGAAATTGCGAACGTGGAGTCCTCACTCCTATCCCTTTCAACCATAACTAATCAAGATTAGAGCGCGAGCTTATGAGCAGCCCTCTACCCAACCTGATAGAGTCACTCTTGCTCGATTCATCACATCAACTAATGATCCGATGCCGATAAACAAAAAAAAGTCGCGAGTCGATCTCAAACACCTCTGATATAAGGTTACTTTCATCACTCGTAAACGGCAGTCTAATTGGCTGATTGCGCTCGTATTTGGTGACAATCTCCGAGAGAGGTAGTCGGCACGTAAGTGTGGTGACATGGCGCTTAAAGTCGCCGCCGTCTCCCTCAATAGGGTGCCAGCCGCTAAACGGCATTTCTGCAAGCAATGTTCCACTTAGCCGCCGATACCAGGGCGTGATGGTAGTTTCAGGGTAGCCGTTAAGCTCGTTATATAACCATGTTTCAAGTTCATGCAGTTCATTCTCCACAGCATAGCCATACGCTTTTTCCATCACTGCCACCAGTGATACATGCTCGCTCATGGCCTCACGTTGTAGCTCAATCAGTGCTGAAGTTGGCCTCATCCTTTTGCCTCCTTGTTTGGTTTACTTGTAACCCTCCCCATTAAAAAGGGTCCGAGCGGCCCCTATGTCTGTGCGGTGTTATTTGTTTAGCTTTGGCAGTATGGAGTTCTTACTGCTGTTGCCATATTCAATTTTGCGTACCAACGGCATTGGTATCTCAAGGCTTGATTGGGTGCGTTCGCTATAAACAGTCAGGTAATCGTTACTACGGATCAACAACCCGCCGTCTATCCTCGTTTCACTTTTACTATCAGCATCCAACATGTAAACAGATACAGGTTTCCCGCCGCCAAAGCCCGCAAAGCGAAGGAAAGTAGCATAATTGGAAGGTGTGGCGGCATATCGCAAAACAATGAGAAGAGCTAACAACGCATAAAATACTGCAATGTGCTTGTCCGA
This sequence comes from Salinivibrio sp. PR6, assembly GCF_001995955.1. NCBI lineage: Bacteria > Pseudomonadati > Pseudomonadota > Gammaproteobacteria > Vibrionales > Vibrionaceae > Salinivibrio > Salinivibrio sp. PR6. Next base: position 4,700 of record NZ_MUFA01000033.1, read on the forward strand.
CTTAGGCCGAACCAACAACAAAAGATAGGCCGATGGAAAAAACAATAAAAACACAACAGGATGAAAAAAGCAGGTGACAATATTACACTCTAAATCATCTGTGCGTAAGAAAAGAAAAAAATAGAGAGTAATTGGTGTAATAACTGCCCACCGATAAAGCGTACCATCTTTAGGTTCTCTTATTTTGGTTTCGATCCAATTAAGTATTTTTTGCACTTTATAACCAGTATCTCGATCGGGCAAAAAGCGACCCAGCACCTCGGAGAGCTTCATGTACGCTCTTAAAGCCTTAGCTGAATAGATAACCATTAGGAATATTAAAGACATGGCTAGAGCAGCAGCAAAAGCAAGTGAAGCTACTGTCGCTTTCAGATAAGGCACCCCCTCTACAGGCGGTCTAAAACCGTAAGTAATCGAATAGGCATACGTGGCGTACTCCGTAAAGTATGCAAAGAACCCTGAACTTACCAGTACCCAAAACGTCCATACAAATAACCTCGTATGTTTTGAGTGCTTTAATACTTTAAACACAACGTCTTTTTTCTCATCAATCCAGTGTGAGTCCATGCTCCCCTCCTTCAAATCGGGGGATCATACTGAGTAAATCCAGATAAGCACAGGTTCAATGATCATCAATCACGCACGGTGTGATATGTCTTTAAGTTCTCGCCAGCACAACGACAGATACACTCAATGTTGCTCTGAGGTGCAAAAAGCACAGGTGGCTTTTGTGCGGCTTGCACCTTTTTGCGTTCTATCTTTTTGACTTTCTAGGCCGTCGCCTCGGGCGGATCCAGCTTTCTGCCAAACCATACGCCAATTTCTTGCCCATCTTAGCAGCCAACAATGCCGGGAACGACAGATCTAAGTACCTCACGCGGCGTAGCTTAATAAGTAGCCCAGGAGCGTAGTTGTTAGACTTCGATTAGAGCCATATATTCAATATATCGATACGGTTTGTGTGACAGATTCTGTGAGTAAGCCTTGATGAGCAATCTCGTGTGCTTGTTCCCGAGCTATCGGGAGCTGTAATTATGGGCAGGTCCCAAGTTTGCGTCCCTTCAAGCCCATCTCTTTTGGGAACGTGGCATATATGGTGACTTTACCGGTTTTACTAAAATCGACACGCAGGTAGTTCGCCTTTCCACACTTCGACCGGCGCTCAATTGCATGCTCATAATCACTTTTTTGGCCGTTTTTGAGGTTTATGTTAAAGTGCGCGTCACTGTAGAGGCCTTTGTTCAACGGGGCTCATCCGTAAAGCTCACACATGCTACTTTTTGAATACGTAAAAAATGCCATGCGTTACGGATTTGCGTTACTAAACATGGAAAAATAAAGTTCACTTCAGTAACTCAAGGCAAAGAACAGTTAATAAAAGCGATTCATAAGCGATTGATACAATTACCAAAAAGAGTGATTTTTGAAACATGGCTCTATTAATAACAGACCGATGCATAAACTGCGATATGTGTGAGCCCGAGTGTCCCAACGGGGCCATCTCGATGGGTTCCGAGATCTTTGAGATCGAGCCAGATTTATGTACCGAGTGTAAAGGCCATTACGACAAGCCAACGTGTCAGTCGGTCTGCCCTATCTCCAAATGCATTATCACCGATCCCGATAATGTCGAGACAGAGGATCAGCTCTTAGAAAAATTTGTGGTCATCCAAGGGATGGCCTAAGCCATTAAAAGCGCCGCAAGGCGCTTTTTTTATGTCTTGTTATTCTCCAGCAATAACCCTAACACTAAAGGGGCGCTTTAAACGCAAAAAAACCCCAGCTTTTCAGCTAGGGTCTCTAAGTAGTGGCGGAGTGCCGGGACTCAACGCGCACTGCAAGTGCCGCGACCAAGACGTCTGGCTCTGGGGAGCTTAAATGCAAAAAACCCCAGCTTTTCAGCTAGGGTTTCTAAATAGTGGCGGAGGGCCGGGGTTGCGGACAACGGGCAGGCCATCCTGCGGGACTCATTCGCCCGCAGGGCGAACCTGGCCAATAACAAAAAAACCCCAGCTTCTCAGCTAGGGTTTCTAAGTAGTGGCGGAGTGGACGGGACTCGAACCCGCGACCCCCGGCGTGACAGGCCGGTATTCTAACCAACTGAACTACCACTCCGCACCAATTCTGTATGACTAAAGACTTATATCTCTTGGCTTTAATCAATTGTAATCAAAGCCTGGCGATGTCCTACTCTCACATGGGGAGACCCCACACTACCATCGGCGCTGCTTCGTTTCACTACTGAGTTCGGCATGGAGTCAGGTGGGTCCAAAGCGCTATGGTCGCCAAGCAAAATTTGGTGTGTCTTCACTTTTCAGTCAAAACACTTAATCTAGAAAGCTGTTCGTTCTCGCCACAATCAACTGGCTTATTTTAAGTCCAACCCAAAACCTCTTGGGTGTTGTATGGTTAAGCCTCACGGGCAATTAGTACAGGTTAGCTCAACGCCTCACAGCGCTTACACACCCTGCCTATCAACGTTCTAGTCTAGAACAA
>NZ_MUFA01000034.1:0-6570 GCF_001995955.1 Salinivibrio sp. PR6
TTGTTCTAGACTAGAACGTTGATAGGCAGGGTGTGTAAGCGCTGTGAGGCGTTGAGCTAACCTGTACTAATTGCCCGTGAGGCTTAACCATACAACACCCAAGAGGTTTTGGGTTGGACTTRAAATAAGCCAGTTGATTGTGGCGAGAACGAACAGCTTTCTAGATTAAGTGTTTTGACTGAAAAGTGAAGACACACCMAATTTTGCTTGGCGACCATAGCGCTTTGGACCCACCTGACTCCATGCCGAACTCAGTAGTGAAACGAAGCAGCGCCGATGGTAGTGTGGGGTCTCCCCATGTGAGAGTAGGACATCGCCAGGCTTTRATTATAAATTGCGCCTATTGCTTGCGATTTTTGATAGCTGCGATGCTCATGTATTGGCATACACTGTGCGTCTCGCTTCAAAACTCACTGCGCATAGCTCGCAATKTAAKCATCAAAGCTGATATGCGTAAGACTTTGATGAGAAAACACCAAGCCCTGACCTCACGGTCGGGGCTTTTTTGTATCTATAGCAAGATATCACGCGTCTTGATTCAATAACTTACCGCTTCAAACTCTATAAACCGTTATACCTCAATAATGTATATCTGTGCCCACTCAACGCGGAAGCCGAGAGTCGATTCCAATATTACTCGGTAAAGCGCGCTTTTCACCGGTAATCTATAGACATAAAAAAACCTCCTTTGCGGAGGTTTTGATTATCAAGCTTGTTGACTCGCTATTACGCTGGATTCTTGGCGATCAGTTTTCTTGTTCGCTCTGCGGGTTCATCGAGTCCAAGCTTTTCATAGGCTTTAAGCATTAAAGGGAGTGACGCTCTGGCCGCTTCTGTATCAGGGAAGTCACGCTGCAACGCTTGGCAACGATTAACCGCGGCAACCCAAGCTTCTCGACGAATGTAGTAATCTGCTGCGGCGAGCTCATAGTTAGCAAGGCGGTTTTTTAATGCGGTCATCCGCGCTTTGGCATCTGCGGCATACTCACTGTTTGGATAGCGCTCAAGCAGGCGACGAAAATCGGCAAATGCTTTGCGTGCTGGCTGAGGATCTCTGTCGTCCCGCTCCATACGAAGAATATCGTGAATGAGGCTACGATCTTGCGCCATATGGGTAAGGCCACGCATATAAACCACCCAGTCACTTTCTGGGTGCGCAGGGTGCATACGCATAAAACGATCAATGGTTGCCTCGGCTAAAGCCAAGTCATCATTTTTGTAATATGCATAAATCAGATCCAGCTGCACTTGATCAGAATAAGCACCAAAGGGATAGCGTGAATCCAGTGCTTCCAGCTTTTCAATAGCGGTTATCCAAGCCCCTTGATTTAACTGCGCTTCAGCATCCTGATACAGTTTGGATGGCGGATCGTCTTGGACGACTTGGTCGTTACTTGAACAACCGGCGAGTAGAGAGGCTGCGAGTAGTGCAGTCAGGGTTAGGCGTTTCATGGGTTATCGCACTTCCTTGAAAAGTTTTTATGCCATCTGGATTACGGTCGCAGCGGCAAACAGATACAATGTCATTATTCCGGCTATTTTATCCAGTGACAGGCGACTATAGCAAAAGGCGTTGATAGGCGATATGCCGAGCGCCACTATAACGACTGTCGCGAGGGTTTAGTCATAGAAATCATAGAAAAGTTCGATATGGCACAACAGATAGAATTATCCCACCAGATCCAAGACCATCAACTAGGTCAACGGCTTGACCAAGCCATTGCTGAGTTGTTTCCTGACTACTCACGCTCTCGGATCAAGACTTGGATCCAAGCCGGCCAGGTATCACTCGATGGTGTGACCATTGATAAGCCGCGCCAAAAAGTGATGGGCGGAGAAAACGTTGAGATCACTGCGGAAATTGAAGATGACGATCGCTGGATAGCGCAAGATATTCCGCTAGATATTGTCTATGAAGATGATGACTTGTTGGTGATTAATAAACCTGCGGGGCTGGTTGTTCACCCAGGCGCAGGTTGCCCTGATGGCACTTTACTGAACGGTCTGTTGTATCGTTATCCGGAAATTGGAGACGTACCTCGGGCAGGGATAGTGCATCGTTTGGATAAAGACACCACGGGATTAATGGTGGTCGCTAAAACTATTCCGGCACAAACCCGTTTGGTGCGTGCGCTACAAAAGCGGAAAATTACCCGTGAATATGAAGCCATTGCGATTGGTAATATGACCGGTGGGGGGATGGTGGATAAGCCGATTGGCCGCCATTCGACCAAGCGTACCCATATGGCCGTGCATGAGCTAGGTAAACCCGCGATCACTCATTATCGCGTCGCAGAACATTTTCGTGGTCACACACGATTACGGTTGCGGTTGGAAACGGGCCGTACCCACCAGATCCGTGTCCATATGGCCTACTTAAATCATCCTCTAGTGGGTGATCCCTTATATGGCGGGAAGGCCAAACCGCCTCGTCACGCTGACGATGAGCTTGTCCAAAGTCTGCGCCAATTCCGACGCCAGGCATTGCATGCGGCCATGCTACGCTTAGATCACCCTGTTAGCGGTGAGTTGATGGAATGGCATGCACCGATCCCCGACGATATGGTGGCCTTGACTGAACGGTTAAGAGACGATCAAACCCAATATGGAGAAGAGGACTACTGATGTATTGCCTTCAGCCTGATTGGCCCGCTCCGAGTAACATACGAGCGCTGACCACCACGCGTATTGGTGGTGCCAGTCAAGGGAGCTTTTCGGGTTGGAATCTTGGCATGCATGTTGGCGACGCCCCTGAAGCTGTGGGTCAAAATCGCGCACTGCTTGCACAGCAGGTGAGTGGGGATATCACTTGGCTTGAACAAGTCCATGGTACACACGTTGTCCACTTGCCGACCCGCTCGCCTCATCCACAGGCAGATGCGGCCTTCACCGATACGACGGGTCAAGTGTGTACCATCATGACGGCTGATTGTTTGCCTGTGCTCGTTTGCAGTGACGATGGTCAGCAAGTCGCTGCTGCCCACGCAGGTTGGCGAGGTTTATCGTCTGGCGTGTTAGAAGCGACGCTATCCCTGTTTTCCGATCCCAATCGATGTCTTGCCTGGTTAGGGCCAGCCATTGGGCCACAGGCTTTTGAAGTTGGGGAGGAGGTGATCGAGGCGTTCGTAACGCACTCACCGCAGGCGATGTCTGCATTTACCGCAAAAGGAAACGGTAAGTATTTTGCTGATCTTTATCACCTTGCGAAGCAACGACTCCAACAGGCTGGCGTTACTGCTGTTTATGGTGGGGAGTTTTGTACCTACCAGCAAGCGGATCAGTTTTATTCGTATCGACGAGATGGGCAAACAGGCCGGATGGCAACCTGCATCTGGCGGGAGAAATAAAATCGACAAAGGTGCTTGAAAAGCGCCGCAATCGTGCCCATTTATTCATCAACTAGAGGTGTTAAGTGGGAGGAACTATGCGCCTTGACCGATTTACGAGTAAATTCCAAATTGCGATTTCTGATGCGCAATCACTGGCATTAGGGCGAGATCACCAGTACATCGAGCCTGTTCACTTGATGACCGCACTCCTGAACCAAGACAGCAGTGCCATCCGCCCGTTATTGACCATGCTGAATGTGGATGTGAGCCAGCTGCGTTCCAGCCTTTCTGAGTTATTAGACCGCTTACCACAAGTAACGGGTACCGGTGGCGAGGTTCAGCTTTCAAACCACCTGGGTACGTTATTTAACCTGTGCGACAAAATCTCGCAAAAGCGTAAAGATAAATATATCTCGTCAGAGCTTTTTGTTTTGGCTGCGGTGGAAGATAAAGGTCAGTTGGGCGAGCTGTTACGTAGTCACGGTTTAACATCGCAAAAGGTTGAAGAAGCGATAGAGAAAGTCCGTGGTGGGCAGCAAGTGGATGATCCTAACGCGGAAGAGAACCGCCAAGCCCTCGAAAAATTCACCATTGATCTTACTGAGCGTGCAGAGCAAGGCAAGCTCGACCCTGTCATTGGCCGTGATGATGAAATCCGTCGTACGGTGCAAGTGTTACAACGCCGTACCAAAAATAACCCAGTGCTGATTGGTGAGCCTGGCGTGGGTAAAACGGCCATCGTGGAAGGCCTGGCTCAACGCATTGTGAATGGTGAAGTGCCAGAAGGACTTCGTAGCAAACGCGTACTCTCTCTTGATATGGGCTCACTGGTCGCAGGCGCGAAATACCGTGGTGAATTTGAAGAACGTTTAAAAGCGGTGCTGAATGAACTTGCCAAAGAAGAAGGCAATGTCATTCTCTTTATCGACGAACTTCACACCATGGTGGGCGCAGGTAAAGCTGAAGGGGCCATGGACGCGGGCAACATGCTTAAGCCTGCCTTGGCACGTGGTGAACTCCATTGTGTGGGGGCAACTACGCTGGATGAATACCGACAGTATGTAGAAAAAGATGCGGCACTAGAACGCCGTTTCCAAAAAGTGTTGGTGAGTGAGCCGAATGTCGAAGACACGGTGGCCATTTTGCGAGGCCTCAAAGAGCGTTATGAGTTGCATCATGCGGTAGAAATTACCGATCCGGCTATCGTAGCTGCTGCGAGTTTGTCACACCGCTATATTGCTGATCGGCAGCTGCCAGATAAAGCCATCGATCTGATTGACGAGGCTGCGTCTAGTATTCGGATGCAAATAGACTCTAAGCCAGACTCACTCGACAGGCTTGAGCGTCGCATTGTGCAACTGAAGATAGAGCAGCAAGCGCTGGAAAAAGAAGAAGACAGTGCGAGCCAAAAGCGCTTAGAAACGCTTCGCGACGAGCTAGAAGCAAAAGAGCGCGAGTATGCAGAATTAGAAGAGGTCTGGAATACTGAAAAAGCCGCTGTATCTGGTGCTCAACACATCAAAGCAGCGTTAGAGCAAGCGCGTACTGATATGGAAATCGCACGTCGAGCCGGCGACTTGAGTCGGATGTCAGAGCTGCAATACGGCAAGATCCCTGAACTAGAGAAGCAATTGGATCTTGCCAGCCAAGCAGAGATGCAGGAAATGACGCTGCTTAAAAACCGTGTCACGGATGCAGAGATTGCTGATGTCATCGCACGGCAAACAGGCATCCCAGTGTCGCGTATGCTTGAAAGCGAAAAAGAAAAGCTGCTCAAGATGGAGTCGGCATTGCATGAACGCGTGATAGGGCAAGATGAAGCGGTGAGCGCTGTTGGTAATGCTATTCGCCGTAGCCGTGCCGGTTTGGCGGATCCGAATCGCCCGATTGGTTCATTTCTCTTCTTGGGCCCAACGGGGGTAGGTAAAACCGAACTTTGTAAATCACTGGCTGAATTCATGTTTGACAGCCGTGATGCCATGGTACGGATTGATATGTCCGAATTTATGGAGAAGCATTCCGTGGCTCGCCTTGTGGGTGCACCCCCAGGTTATGTGGGTTATGAAGAAGGGGGGTATCTGACCGAAGCGGTACGTCGTCGCCCTTACTCTGTCATTCTGCTCGACGAGATAGAGAAAGCTCACTCGGATGTGTTTAACATCTTGCTACAGGTGCTGGATGATGGGCGCCTGACGGATGGTCAAGGCCGCACTGTCGACTTTCGCAATGCGGTGGTGATCATGACGTCAAACCTTGGCTCAGAGCAGATTCAGGCGCATTTCGGTGAACTGGACTATGCGGGTATAAAACGCACCGTGATGGAAGTGGCTGCAAATCATTTCCGTCCAGAATTCATCAACCGAATCGATGAAGCGGTGGTGTTCCACCCATTAGCCGAAGACCACATCAAAGAGATTGCAGGTCTACAGATGCAAGAGCTGGCTCATCGTATGGCCGAAAGAGACTTTAAGCTTGAGGTCTCAGACGCAGCCTTGGCAAAAGTGGCTAAAGGTGGCTTTGACCCCGTCTATGGTGCGCGTCCACTCAAACGTGCTATCCAGCAGACAATTGAAAACCCGCTTGCTCAGCAAATTCTAAGTGGCGAGCTGATACCAGGGCGGCCTGTTTTCCTCGATGTTGAAAACGATCAAATCATCGCAAAACAGGACTGATAGATACTTATTGAGCGAAAGCCACCGACTTAGGTGGCTTTCTGCTTAGTTTTCGCATGGAAATGCTCAGTAATAATGCACCTTGTTGGCTTTTTGCTCGCTTGAAATGTTTTTATCAAAAACCCCTTGCGTCAAAAAATCACCTCTCTATAATGCGCTCTCGTTGGCACGGCAAGCCGCGCTAACAACGGCAAAACAAACAAGCACAACAAAATGCTTGACTTGTTGCCAAAGTGGCGTAAGATGCCACTCCCGCTCAAGATTGAGCGGCGCTCTTTAACAATTTGACCTATGCAATCTGTGTGGGCACTCGTTGAGAATAGACAAAAAGATTTATTCGATGAACTGAGTGACCAAACGACAACTTTWAYAGTTGTTCGGCACAGTCAATTCGTTTTTCTCTTCGGAGAGAAACAGTAATCAGTATTCATTGAGCTGAAACTTCGGTTTCGAAAAAACTTAAATTGAAGAGTTTGATCATGGCTCAGATTGAACGCTGGCGGCAGGCCTAACACATGCAAGTCGAGCGGAAACGGCAGTATTGAAGCTTCGGTGGATTTACTGGACGT
>NZ_MUFA01000035.1:0-5871 GCF_001995955.1 Salinivibrio sp. PR6
GCTCTGAAATGTCATCACCTACACCGTGCTTAACCGTTTGAGTTACAAGAGAAACATATAATCCGCGGGACTTCGCGTTGACCATAGCTTCTCTCATATCCTTTGCTCGACGCTCCGCGATCTTGGAACCGCAAACGGGACACGTCCACACCGAGCCGCACTGAACAAGGCCACCAAAAAAAGCTCCACCCTGCTCTCCACGCATTACACCTGCATAGTTTTTAGGTAATTTTTTTCCGCCAGGTAAATCCATGTGATACATACAGCGATTGCACTTCGAAACACGCCAATCACGACCCAGAACGCTCCTCGATGTCGTTTGAAGCGAAAAGCGATCATCACGTGCTTTCTTGCTATCACGAGAGGATTTTTTTACACCCTTATAATCGACCTTAAAACCTTGAATTTCACCGGTTTCTAGGTCTAATTTCTCAACCTCTTTGGCCTGTGATTTGGTGTCATATACCAAGGCGCTATCGCGCGACCACCCAGACCAACCAGAGAGCAACTCTCCCTGACCATCCTGTTTTGTATTGCGCGCACGAAAAACGGCGCCAATGAGGCCGTTTTGTGTTTTCCTGACGGGGATATCTTGAAGTGTTCGATCGGGCTGGTTATACTCATTGCCAATCGATGCGTTAAGTGTTGAGTTCATGCTAGTTCTCTTTGGCTTGACGTGTTGGTGATAGGGTGCAGTCATTTATCCGCCAAGATAAACAGGGTGATTGCTCCCGGCTGTTTTAGCCCGGCATCCAATGATGCCGGGCTTTCTGTTTTCTGAGAGCAAGAATACATCAAACAAATCAACAAGCAAACCTTGGGCTGTATATACATAGAGCTCATACCCCATCACAGGCCAATTCGTTGAACAAGATCACGCTTCTGAGACTCACTTAACGAGCTCAAGATAGACTCCATGATCTGAATTTTTTCTTTGTCTGAACCGCTAATCGAGTGCTTAAATCCAGCAGTCCAAACAAACCGGTGATTACAGTGACCACAAACACAGTAAATATCACGAGCATCAACGGTGTGATGCACTGATTTGGTTATAACCGCTTTTTCTCCGCATTCACGGCAAAGTATCCGCATGTGATTTACTCCCTAAAGGTGCCCTCCGGCACCGAAAAACCGGAGGGCAGGACACGCGAGTCTCCTCGCTACGACGTGACGGTCGTTCTTTACTAAGCGCCTGCGCTTACGTGATCCATTGTCTCAGTACTTGGAGCTGATTCGTCGTCATAGATAAGTTCGATACCCTCAGACTCCACAGCTACAAACTTTTTCGCATTCTCCACCACATAACCGATCTCACCTGTCATGTAGTCTTCAACACGCTCACGCTTTGGGTTCATCTCGATTTGTCGAAGACTGGTTTCAGATTTCACGTAAAGCGATAGATTATCCGGTGAAGTGACAACAATCGCACGAGATGGAAAGCCTGGGCACGACATGCGCGGAATGTCGCCAAACATCTGGAACGTGTCCGCTGTTTTTTGCTTTTCTGTTTGAAAATTAGAAGCATCGTAAACGCGGCGCTGTTCATAACTCAAAAGGTCATCGCCAATCAGGCAAACGAGGTTTTCTCGGAAAATCTCAGGAATAATTGAAACCATATCGACAACAACCTGATCGATGTTTTCATAATCCCCACCGGGACCAAATTTAAGCTTGTTACCTTCGTCATCAATGCCGAGCACGTTTTGGGGATAATGTTCACGCATAACCTGTATCCAGCCCTTGTTAACATCTCTTAAGAGTGGATCCTCAGATGCTGACGTATCTGGATTGCTATTTGATTCACCATGCCAACCAATAATCAACCGATCCAGACCTACGCGACGCTGGATTAACTCACAATAGTTCTGTTTTAACTTCTTAGTCCTAACCCACTGATTAAGAACGGAATAAGGAACAAAAACGTCAGTATCAACCTTGCTGGTTTTGTATGGCATAGGTTGCGCCATTAGCTTGCTGGTTTCTCGGTCGCTCTTTGCTACGTTCGTACGTCCAGAAACCGGAGAACCAAGAGCACCGAATAATGAATCGCCTGATCGCTCCTCAACAGGAACGATATTTATGTTTCGTGAGAAATCGTTAAAAGCAAAACAGCTCTCACCAAACTTTACGACCATGTCGTCGCTAATATAAAAGCCACGGACAATTGAAGCCGCATCGGTTCTGTAATTTGCTGCTAATGAGCTGAATGTTTTATTCATCTCGTTTGATGCTGTCATTGTTAGCTGCTGCATTTTCTTTCCTTAAATGGATGATATAGAAGATAAGCCAGTTGAGCCGGGTATTTTTGACGGATCATCATCAACCCAAATATCTGGTTTCCAGCCTTGATTTATCGTTGATGGTGATTTTTGTTTTTCGTCAGTAAAAATAATTTTTATACCAAGACGCCTAGCATCAGATTTAATGTCTAAATTGGGCTTGTTTGATTTTCTAAATGTAACAAACCTAATTTCGTGCCCTTTGCTCTTTACTAGCCTGACGAATGAAGAAAAAAGGGCTTTATCTGCTGTGAATGTCTTATCGTAATCAAGTGCTATCTTCATTTTTATATCTCATTATCAGGCCGTTTGTTCGCTTTATAAAACCGAATAAAGCCGATTTCAATCTATTTTCTAGGCGGTCAAAATTCACAGCAATTCAAGATAATTCAGACAGATTTTATTGCTTGAAATGTGACGAGGGTCACAATCCATTTTTCTGAGGACAAGTTGCCCTATCGTTAGGATGAGCATGAACAAAAATGAAAAAAAGGTATGTTTTAAGTTGTTGATTTTAAATGATTTTTTATAATATCGTTTTTCTGTTTTGAATCGTGGATAGTGACGGAAAATTTAAAAAACACTTTAAAATCAAATTACTAAGTAATTTTTCCTGTGCTTCCCGATGGTTGGTTTTTTCAAAAAACTGAAAATTTTTTCAATTTTTGAAATTTTGGATTAGACGCTAACCCTCAGAGCTGGCGGGGTCTGGCGCTATATTTTTGCACTCAGGATTATTGCGAAATTTTTTACGACGCAAAAGCCCGAGGCGGAAGGAGGAGTGAAATTTTCCGTCACGTCAGATTGTTTTCCGTCTGCCGCAGTATTGGCGCTCAAAAAGAGCGTCAGCAGTGATCTCTATCTATTCAAAATCTGAGTCTAAAATAACAGTGGGCTATCTTGGGGCTTTTGGGTGCGTCAAAAAGAATGTCTATTACGGGGTTTGCGCCACTCCGTTCTACAAACCCCCTTATCAAGGGTGGGGTCGCTCTGGCAGAATCAAGGCCAAGCCGCTTCGCGGTCGCGATGCGAGCCTTGACACTGCCGCCACTCCTAAAGGTACCAGCTACCACGGTGGACACGATCTAGAAATCTATCACGTACAAACTGAGTGAAATTGCCTGAATCACGCACGTGCTCTGGTTGCTGCTTCCAGAGCCAAGCAACCGTTTGATTCAGTGACTCCCCGTCTTCATCACATACTGATTCCCATATTTGCTTTTCAGTCTCACTTATCTTGATAGTTGAAACACCGGTTGTTGATTGATTGAACCTGATAAACATGAATCCCCCTTATCTCCTACACGTATGACATTTTATACTTATGGGCTTTTTCAACGGCACCAAAAGTAGCTTGGTAGAATTTGCATTCTCAAAGGCTTCTATTTTTCTGCCTTGTAACGCGCATCGATGTATTCGGCTAAATCGCTGACGTGAATCAGCGTCGGGCTGCGCTCGCTATCGCGCAGTTTGAAAGTGGGCACGGGGAATTTACCAGCCTTGGCTTTCTGTTCTGCCGTGTTCTTTTTCACGCCAAAAAACTCTTCACACACGTCTTTAAGCGGTATGATTGTCGTTTCGTATCGAACAAGCAGCGCAAACTTAGTATTCAACTTATTATTCATCGGTGTCGTCTCCTAGGGCATCAAGGCACTAGCCATTAAAGAGCCATTGTGGTGTTTTGATGGTATTGTATCTTTCCTACATGAATCGAACACAAGCGGTGATATAGCATCTATGAAGCTAATGAGCTCATCTCTGCTTAGCAGGTAACCCGCATTTTCATAGTAATCTCTTAACATCGCTCCCAGTTCTTGGATGCTTTCTTGTTTCTCTTGTTTCATATCCTAACCTTAACGTATATCGTATATACATAATTATAGTAATGATGTATATACATTTTTCAACCAGAAAGGAGCTATTGCCTATGTCTAATCAAGAAAAATCCAAGTGGTCTCACAAAACAGGAAAGTCAGAATTGATACCAACGCGCTATCCGTTCGCTCTGGCAGCAGCAATGAGGAAGTACACAAAGAGGAAGAAAATGACCAACGCGGATTTTATAAAACGTGCGGTAACTGAAAAGCTAGAGCGTGAGGGTGTGGTAATTAATAAAAATTAAGGGGGGCTAACCCCCTTTTTTTTATTAGACTTATACAACCATGATATTTTTTTCATCGTCGCCGTAATGATCTCTTTTATCGAAAAAAGTTTCGTCGTTAGGAACGATTCCTATTTTCTCGACAAACTCACGTTGCCAAGAATCTGGGTTTCGAGTGCCCTCGCAGATATTTAAAAGAATGACGTCAATGATTTCTTCTTTTTTAATGTCTTTACAATAACCTGATTCAGACATTGAACTTGCTAAAAAACTTAATTCAGCATCAATTAATTTATCCATCTTACTATCCTCTCTGATTTTTTTGATAAGTTTAGCAGCTTCGCTATCTGGAATATTAAGCGTCATTTCCATCATCTAGATCCTCTTTTTTGTTTTTATGCCCGCAAAGCGGACAAACAGGCGATTCAAGACGTGAGACATGATGAGTGCCGCACGAATTGCAATTAACACTTTTAACACCAAACTCAGGCCGTAAAAGCCTTGCTGACATGTGCGCAATATAATCAGTAAGGCTTGATTTAGTATCAACTAATGAATGCAAAAGCGTAGCTATAGCGGTTATGCCGCCGCTTTCAGACAAAGAAAGGACGGTAGAACGCAGCTCCTTACGACTTACCGCGCTCATCTCCTCGCTATTTAAAAGCGCGATGACGTTAGATTCGTTGTTCATTTCGTTAACGATTTCCTCGTCTGTCTTGTCTTGGCCAAGACCCAACTCATCTCTAAGACCACGAGACCAAACTAGCTGACGACGACCTTTGAACGCTCTCGCATACTCCTCAAACCGAGCCCGATAAAATTTCTTCTGGTTTTCAGTGGTTTCAGGATCTCTGATAATCCTAAGCATATCGAAAGGCGTGATATTCCCTTGGCGGCCTTTCTTGGCGTTTGCCTTTGTCATCTCGTCAGCCGCATCCCATGTGACATCTTCACCCTTAGCTGTTTTTATCAGCTTAGAGTCATCGGCAAACTTGCAAACATACTCGCCAGCCGCTTCCCCGTTACGAATATCTAGGCCGTTCTTAATGGTTGGCTTTGGCAATCCGGCTGACAAACAAGAGCGCTGCCACTGCCTAGCCAAAACGTCTTGCGCTTTTTTTGGTAACGGTGACTCTGAGAAAATCAGCAAATGAACATGAGGGTGCCAGCCGGCAGAACCATAGGTAGTCTCAAGAGATCGCACTCTTCCAACGGTACCGTATTGCTCGAAAAGATCTTTGACAGCTCTTCGACCCCAGAAGCTTGTTTGAGCTTTTGCTAGCTTAGGCAAAAGCTCTGAAATGTCATCACCTACACCGTGCTTAACCGTTTGAGTTACAAGAGAAACATATAATCCGCGGGACTTCGCGTTGACCATAGCTTCTCTCATATCCTTTGCTCGACGCTCCGCGATCTTGGAACCGCAAACGGGACACGTCCACACCGAGCCGCACTGAACAAGGCCACCAAAAAAAGCTCCACCCTGCTCTC
>NZ_MUFA01000036.1:0-5475 GCF_001995955.1 Salinivibrio sp. PR6
CGAGTACTTACGCCGTGAGGCCGAGCATGCCAACGGGCAAAGCAATGAACCGGCATTAAGAGCCGGCTATCGCTTTACCATCAGCGACCATCTGGATGAGGACGTCAACCAAGCGTGGCAAGTGGTGCGGGTGCATCACCAAGGTAGCCAACCGCAAGCACTGGAAGAAGAGGGCGGTCAAGGGGCCACCACCTACAACAACCAGTTTATGCTTATCCCTGCCACTACCCCGTGGCGTGCAACCCCCACACCCAAACCCCAAGTGGATGGCCCTATGATAGGCACCGTGGTGGGACCGGATGGTGAAGAAATCTTCTGTGATGAACACGGTCGAGTGAAAGTCCACTTCCCGTGGGACCGTTATTCCAACGGCGATGACAAAAGCAGCTGCTGGATACGGGTGGCCCAAGGCTGGGCGGGTAGCCAATACGGCATGATGGCGATTCCCCGCATTGGCCATGAAGTGATTGTGTCCTTCCTACACGGTGACCCGGACCAACCGATTATCACCGGCCGCACCTATCATGCGACCAATGTGCCGCCCTATACTTTACCGGCACACAAAACCAAGACGGTTTGGCGGAGCGAAAGTCACCAAGGCGAGGGCTACAACGAGCTGACGTTCGAAGACCAATCGGGCAGTGAGCAAGTGTATTTACACGCGCAAAAAGACTGGCACACCGAGGTAGAAAACGACCGCGTGACCGAGATAGGTCATGACAACCATCATCAGGTACACAATGACCACTTTCATCGTGTGATGGGCAATGCGCATCATACCGTGGAGGGAGAGAGTCGTACCCGTATTGGTGGCAACCACTCCAACCTCGTCAAAGCCAGTGAGCACTATAAAGTCGGTAAGGTTCATGCTGTAGATGCAGGGAGTGACATTCACCTAAAAACGGGCGCCAAACTGGTGATCGAAGCCGGTGCAGAAGTTACCTTAAGTGCCGGCGGTAGCTTTGTGAAAGTGGATGCGGCAGGCGTGCATGCTTCTGGTGCCGCAGTGAACCTAAACTCAGGCGGCAGTGCAGGCAGTGGCCCAGGCTTTAATGGCCAAATGGCCAAGCGTCCAAAAACCATCGACGCCTTAGCCGATCCCGAAGCCGCGCCACTCCCCGATATCCAAGCGGTTGATGTAATGACCACATCAGAAACACAGCAAGGGGCACCGACGCCATCGTGGGCGCCTAGGGCGGCAGACACTCAACCATTAGCTCCTAAACGCCAAGCTGAGGCATTAAAAGGACAGTCTCCACTAAGTGAGGAGTGTGAATAGCCATGACAGTATTGGCTCACGACAATGTATTCGCTAGCGTCCCTGACATGCAGTCGCAAGAGGGCCATCGTTTGTATTTGATGGTAGATGGCGGACAAATTGAAGAGATAGCGCAGCAGCTCTATAGCTTGGAAGGGGAGTTAGACATTATGCCTGTCTATACTCAACCGCCTTATGACCAGCTGCTTACGGTTTCTCCTTTTATTGTGCGATTGACCGATGCGGTATGGACATGGTTTACCATGCTCAATCAACCCACTGCCGGATATGTATTCGCGTCTTCACACCCCGGGCTTGATGTAGCACATCAGTTACGGGACTTTATTCAAGTGCTGTCACCCTATGGCAGCAAAGTGTTCTTAAAGTTGGCGCACAGCGAATGCATTGATGCATTGCTTATCAATGATTTTGGTGGTTTTTGGTCCTTAATGTCAGCACTTTGGCTGCCGACGCGTGAAGGTTGGCAAGTTTATCATGCACCTGAGTCGGCTAAGCCAGTCTCGTTGCCTTATCAACTCTCTGATCCGCAATGGAACGCGCTAGGTACAGTGGTTTGGCGCAATCAAATACAAAGCCTTAAACAACATATGCAAACTTACTTTCCTAAGCGTCTTGCCTCTCAATCAGAACCTGACCAATGGCTACAGACATGGGCAGAAACTGCGTATCAACAAGGGTTTCATACCGGGCGAGACCTGATGCAATTCTTTAATGTGTTAGGTTTTGTGGGGGAGCAAGCACTCGAAGTATCTGTGTATCCCGATATAAGCAATCTTGTTCTCAATCCATCGGCAATGACGCCTTCTCAACGCATTGAGCAAGCAGCCTTATTAGCAAAGCGTGAATCAGAGCAAGCCGAGTCTTACTTAGCGAATCAGCAGGAGCAGGTATGAGTGACCCAATCTCAGCGGCCAAATGTGCCAATAATCAAGATAGCCGCGATCCAACCGGGCCGTGTCCATTAAAAGGTGGCAGCGTTGGTTTTGTTCCTGTGCGTTATGCGTTCGATAATGGCTATGAGCAAGACGATCAAACTCCTAGATTTACTTTACCCAAAAAGTGGCAAGGCGAAGCGTGGATCGAGGCAGAGCATAGCCAGCGTACATTGCGTCAACTGAGGGACGGTTGGTTATATGTCTACGATCAAGATGCGGACCGCTTGGATGAATACCAAGTATCTGGCACCAAACTCATTAAAAAGCTGGATGATGACAGCGATGGCGAAACATCAAGCCGTTTAAACTATCCCGTTAAACACACGGTCTATCTTGCGTTTTCACATCTACGCTGGACGGCGCGCCTAAAAACGCTGATGCAAGAAAAGGGTCAGCTGCGTAGTGCGTGGATGCGAGAGCTCGATCTTGATTATTATCGCGAGAACATGGCGCATCCACACACCGGGAGTTTAAAGCAACTCGGGCAAAGTGTGATTGATATTGGCGAGGAGTCCGCGCCGGCTGGGCTATTCACAAGTACGTGTACTCCGCTTGATGAAATCGATGATTTAGAAACCGATGATCAAGACGATCAACAACACCAGCACGTTGCACACAAACCAGGTAGCACAGTCACTGACTACAAGGTGGATTTGGAAAAACCCAATGAAGGCTTTTTTGTTGCACTGGATGATAGGTTGGCTGATGTGACCGATCTTTTCTTCCCACTGTCTACCGATGTTCAACAACTTGTAGGCTTGCAAGGGGATGAAGACACGACACACAAACTGCAAATGGCAGAGATCACTCGCGCGCTTGGCCGAGTGAAGCTACCTGAAGAGAAACTGCCTTCACATATCCGAAACAACCCCATCCAGGTGTTAGAATTTGAGCGAGATCTCAGCGAGTATGTGGCGCTGCAACAGCGTTCAAATCAGGTGGAAGGCACGACCAACAACAGTGTTTACTATAATACAGATGACCCCATTACCGCCGAAGATAAACTCGCCAAAGAAACCTTAGATTTTTTGAGCGAATCAGCAAAGAACGCCAAATTGCAACTTGAGGATAAATATGACACTCAGGTTGATGAAAACTTGGTAGAAGAGGCGAGCAGGCAGTCAATTTTTACCGATGAAGTGGATTGGGAAGCGCTAGATCAGTTTCTTTCTGACCACTATAGCCAGTTACAAGGTCTTGATGAGCGTATTGCCACTCGCTACAAAGACTTTATGCATGGCATCGAACAATTAAGCACCGATCCAGCCATTGTGGGTGTAGACAATCAAGACACGGATCATTTGGTGTATCTGCTGAGCTTAATAAGTCAATACTTGGTCGGCGTTAAACACGCGATAAACAATCAAGAAGCACATGCCGAGCTGAATAAAGTTCTGGACTTTGACCAGCCTGCTAATCTCTTGGCGCTGGCGTCAGTAGGTTTCTCCAAAGACAATTGGCAAGCACTCAATGATGAAGTGCAGAAGATTGATCATCACTTTCTCGCCTTAGATAGCTCGGCAGACATGTCGGCACTGTTTGGCGCGATTGAGAGCTGGAACGGATTTACGGGCGATGTTCGTATCCAAGAGAAGGAGTGGTTTCAATCCTTCGCCGAGCCTGTGAAAAAAAGCTTTGCTGCGCTGCAGCATGCGGTATCAGGGGCGGCGGAACAGACGTGGCGAGCGATAACCAACCTGTTGTTTCCTAGCCAAATGAATACCACGAATAGCCCTTTAGGCATGATCAGTAATTTACGGTTAGTGATATTGGAGGCAATCGTTAATTCAGAAGCGATTGTTGCGCACAACCCAGACTATCCGGCGCAAGTTTCGGCATGGCAGCGAAAGGTAGATGCCGAAGTGGCGATGATTACACGCATCAGCCAACCTCCGGTGGGACAACCTACTCCCAAAAATCACCAGATTAAGACCATGCATGCAGCTCAGCAAAGGCTGCAGAAGCTATTGAGTAGTGAGTTACCTCAAATGGTAATGCTAAAGCATCAAGCGGCGAATGATGCAGCAAAAAAAATGCTCAATCAAACAATAGAGCGCATCTGGCAAAAAGGCGCGCAAACTGCTCAAACATCGTGGAACAAACTCGGCAAAACGGGAGGTATACTTGCGATCCTCAATATTTGGAATAGCGCATCAGCTTTACATAATATTCGTTACAAAGCCGAACAGTATCCAGAGACTAGCTTATGGGCAAACCCAGCACTAAGAGAGGCCACCTACTCGACCGCCTATGCGGTCTCAGAGGTTGCGGGGCTTTGGCGGGGTGCGGCATGGGAAAAAATCGTCAAAGATGGAACACTACTTGAACTAAGCCTTCGCGAAGCAATAGACGAACGAGCAAAGTCTCAAGGGGCCATGCTAAAAACTTTTGCTAACGCCACATCGATGGTTTCTTTGTTTGGGTTTATCGCGACAGGACTGGAAACAGTGGATAGCTACGCAAAAATGAACGATTCGAGCTATGCACGAATGGAAAGACTGGGCTATGGTGTGAAATTTTTGGCAACCGTTACTCAATTCGCTGTATTTGGCGTTCAAGGTCTATTCACTCTGTTAAGTCGCACGGGCATGATACATATCAGTATAGGAAGCATTATTGCCACTTGGATGATGACCGCGCTAATGGTAGCGGGTATTGTATCTGTTCTAGTCGTTGCAATTATTAATCTTTTTAAGCGCTCAGAGCTCGAAAAATGGTTACTTCACTCAACTTGGGGAAAGCAGACGAAACAATGGGAGTTTTTTGAAGAGCTGAAGAGTTTAGAGAATATTATTAATAAACCTCAAATTCGGCTGAACTCGGTTCCTAATCGCCTACCTTCGCAATGGATGGACGCTGGGACTGAACAATGGCAATTAGAGTTGATACTGCCTGCATTTGCTAAGGAAACAACGATTGGTATACAAGTCACTCGCAAGCCCAAAGAAAAAAACTATCACTACCGTGTCGCTGAGCCGAAACCTGCAGTGGTAGTCAATGAGCAAGGTGGTACATGGAGCACAGATGAGGCATCAGGAGGTCCTATCTTCCGACTAAATATGGGCGGTACCACCGACGATACAGTGGCGGTACTCATCAGTATACCTTTTACTTGGCAAGCATCAGAGAATGAGACGCTGGGCTATGTGGCTATCGGCAACCATCAAGGTAACCTAACCGTAAACCCAGCACCGAAAGACAAAGAACTTGCCAAGCGCAACATTGAAGTGAGAGTTTAAAAATGAGTAATAGAGAAAATAT
>NZ_MUFA01000037.1:0-4879 GCF_001995955.1 Salinivibrio sp. PR6
AAATTGTTTTTATTGTAAAAAATAAGATTTTTTGCTGAGGAAACTTCTCAGGGGCTGGCGAGAGTGTAATTGTGCTACAACCGTGCTTTACGGCAGGCATTTTTATGGGTGAGGCTGACATGAAGAACGAGGCCAAGGCTACAAGAAGTGATAACGAGCAAGCCGAATCAAAGGATAGTGAGGAAGTTACGCTAAATGAACCTCTTGACTTGCTTGATCACGCTATCTCTACCAATACTGATAAGCTAGTTGAAGTAACTGAAGCCTTCAAAATAGAACTGGAAGAGATCATCGATGACTATCAAGTTGGCCTAGACGGGAAGTATTAAGAACAATCACCATTCGAGTCTGCACAGCATGAAGCTGTGCTACCCAAGAGACATGCGCCGCAGTAACGAGTGTTCGGTATCATGCAAGATAGCCTTCTTGCAGTGTAATCTCCAATTCTTTGCCCAGAAGGACCTCAAAGTCAGTAAATAGAGCGATAGGTCGGCAAGCATTCCCTTTCTCCTCAAACTGGATAAACCCTTTTGATGATAAGGCGTCGATTTTTCGTGACAGTTCGTGGATATGATGACAGCTAATCTCCGCAAGCTCAGCTAGACTTTCAGGCTTTTCTCTACTGATCAGAAGCATTATTTCGATATTTTCATTACACAGTAACTTTGAGACTTCATCTAGTGATGTGAACCAAAATGTAGGTAGATGCTTGTTATGACTAATGTTGCTCGCAGCCACACTAATCATATGCCTACGGATGAGATCTTCCGATGCAACCCCAATGCGAGCTTTCATGAGTATCCTTCTCAGAATGAAGTAACGGAATCCTAGTGTATACGACGCTGTTCTGAAAGAAAAAGTGGATAGTTATATTCGCTATGCGAATGGACGCCACTTTCATGGCAGAGAGGTCAAGAGAAACTACGATATCCGATTCTCATCGATCCCCTTTGGATTCAGCGACCTAAGGTCTACGAGCGATCTCTAAAAGAAAATTTTTATGGTCTAGGAGTGAGCCTCTTCTAGATGGATTTGACCATAACCCATTGTATTTAAGTTGTTATTTATTAAAAAGGATTCTGGTCTATGAGCGATCCTCACCATAAAAGCCCAGGTGCACGAGCGAGCAGAACGAGATACGTGAGTGGTTAGATAAGATAGAAGAACAACGATAACAAAGTACTGCAAGTGGTCATTAAATAACTGATAGTCATGTAAATTTTGAGGTATCGCACTCGCGTAACCTTTGACCGATCATAAACGTCGTTGGGCAAGGGGCAAAAATCTATCTTAGAGGTCAAGAGAAACAACGATGTCCTACTCTCATCGAACTCCTTTCGATTCAGACAACCTAAGGTCTACGAGCGATATCAAGAAACACTTTTACGTGGTCTATGAGCGATCTTCTCCATAAAAGCCGAGGTGCAGGAGCGAGCAGAACGAAATACGTAAGTGTTTAGACAGGATAGAAGAACAACGATACCAAGGCACTGAAAATTATCATTAACTAACTGATAGTTATTGAAATTATGATATTATGCGATCACGTAACATTTGACCGATCATAAACACCGTCGGGTCAGGGTCAAAAATCTATCTTAGAGGTCAAGAGAAACAACGATATCTGAAACTCTATAGACATGCCTCGGTTAGACTCGTTTCTGCCCCATTCCGTGCTGACAACTAGGAAGAAATCCTTCTCAGTTGCCTTTCAACTCATAAGTTTTTCTTAGTAGTTGCTTTCTCACTAACCGCGACAAACGTCTGCCCCATTTTCACTTAGAGCAAATACTCATGCACATTCTAGTAATACGATTTTACCTTACCAAAAGTTATCTGAATTCAGCACATCTAGAAATTATGTATCACTGAACAGTCCAACCTCTCAATACGTTAGTTAACCTATTGAATTAATAGATAAATTATTGAATTACGTGAGAATGAAATATGCATTATCTCCTGTTGTTCTCCATAAAGTACAACGATGGTTCCCTAACAAGAATAGAGTCTTCACTTTCAACCGAATATGTCTTGTAATTCAAACTGCTGCTACCAATCACCCAGTACCTATGCAGTCGTTCTGACAAATCACGACGAATAGAGTTAGCCAAGAAGCCTTTGTCCTCTACTTTAGAAATCAAACTAGTGCTTTGCAGAAATCCGATAGCGCCATCAATAGCATCCAGACTTACGCCAGTCTTTTTGGCTATAGTTCCCCGACTAAGATCGACGTAAGTTCTACTATTGCTTCGACTAGCAAGTATGTACAAAAAGCATTTTAGAGCATCACGTTCGTGGGAATACCTATTGAGAAAAGCTTTCATCGCTGGGATTTCTTCCTCATTTTTAACAAGCGCTCTTTTTGGAAGCTTGCACCATCCTCGGTAGACTCCTTGAGTAAAAGTATATGTTTTTGTTCGAACACCAGCGGATGATAACAACCCTGTTATGTGTAACTTCTTTAAGCCTCTAGACACCAAAGAACGGCTCAGTGAACACATATCTGTAAGCTGATCATATGTTGCCCTGATTTCCAAAACATCATCCACCGAGCTACCAGTCGAACGGTTAACTTGCTTGGCAAGAAGACACAGTACAATGAACAACTTCAAAGCAGCGATATCATCACTAACACTCCTACCACCACTAAAGGACTCTCTTAGTATTCCCTCTGCAATCCATTTCGAGGGCATTTTAGACCAGAGCATTAAAGTCATTTCATTACCGCCATAAAGTCATTGATGAACGAGATCAAGTCACTACCTAATAAGGCTAACACTAGAATGAGGATAGTTATCTCAGGTTGTATTTTAGCGACCCTCTCCAAACTACTTAAAAACAGCTCTAACATCACTACCTCCTGAAAACCTTCAAATACGTAGAACATGAGTACTTTTTACATGAAGCATTGCTGTCTTTAAATATGTCTTCGCATAATCTTTCTAGAGAATAGAAAAGAGAAAAAACCCTTAAACAACTGATAAAAAACAGGTATTTAAAACTAAAAACTCTCCCATTAGTACATGGCAATACTCTATTAGTTCATGGAGAAGTATAACACCACCATATCTGTAGACACGCACCTCAAGGTAGCCCATTCTGCGTAGAGAAGGTATTGCCATACCTCAATTCGTCCGCTAACTACTAATTTAGCAAATACTGTAACTCGGAATTGTCCAGAAGTGAGTTGTGCGATTTTTGGGGGGAGTACCCGTGTCTGCCTTAATCATCATTCATCACTATCAAGTGCGTGTTTCTACCAACCCTCTTCAAATCTCGAATCGCAGCTTCTTTCTTCGCAATCCGAAGGGGCCGATCTGAAGATATGGTATTACTGATAATATCAATATCATCACGCTCTGTATGTGTGAACTCGATTACGCCGTAGGGCGTTCTAAACTCCCCTTTACGCCCTGTTGTCATGATAGTAATTCGATCAATCATTACTTGTGAAATGACACTGTACTCTGAGAGTGCCGATTCTAGAGAGATGTAATTGTACTCTCCCCTTCGCAAGCATTTAGCAATGTATTCAATGGTATAACCGCCCTTATGACGACTGTACGAGAATACATAAACACCGTTACACGCTCGCTCTATTACTCCTGCTTTTACTAAGCGTGGCAGGCTTTGTTGGAATGCTGTAGGTGAATCATCAAAAAATAACCTTCTGAGATCACTCTTCCGATAAACGTGTATGCCTTGCTTGTCAAACCTATGCAGGCGCTCTAATGCAGTCACAATCTTCATCTCAATGCTCATAAGTAATCACAAAAAGTAAGTATGACATATATTTTTGTCCACTTGTGATTCAAGTAATGCATCGGTAGTCGCTGATACCGTAAGGATGCCTAGCTTGTTTTTCTAGGTTAGGATCCTAACTTGGTGAACATGGTTGCTATTGGGCTAGGGAGATAGCAGTACTAATCGCAACCTCACTCCTATGAGCATTCTTGGTTAGGATCCTAACTCGGAATTTGTGATGATGAATGTGGTTGGTATTGGCTAGACAGATAGCAGTATCAATCGCAGCCAGACTCCGATGAGCATTCTTGGTTAGGATCCTAACGCGGAATTTGTGATGATGAATGTGGTTGCTATTGGCTAGACAGATAGCAGCACCAATCGCAGCCAGACTCCGATGAGCATTCTCGGTTAGGATCCTAACTTGGAATTTGTAGTGATGAACGTGGTTGGTATTGGCTAGACAGATAGCAATACCCATCGCAGCCAGACTCCGATGAGCATTCTTGGTTAGGATCCTAACGCGGAATTTGTGATGATAAATGTGGTAGCTATTGGCTAGACAGATAGCAGTACCCATCGCAACCTCACTCCGATGAGCATTCTTGGTTAGGATCCTAACTCGGAATTTGTGATGATGAATGTGGTTGGTATTGGCTAGACAGATAGCAGTACCCATCGCAGCCTGACTCCGATGAGCATTCTTGGTTAGGATCCTAACTCGGAATTTGTGGTGATGAACGTGGTTGGTATTGGCTAAACAGAAAGCAGTACCCATCGCAGCCAGACTCCGATGAGCATTCTTGGTTAGGATCCTAACTCGGAATTTGTAGTGATGAACTTGGTTGGTATTGGCTAGACAGATAGCAGTATCAATCGCAGCCAGACTCCGATGAGCATTCTTGGTTAGGATCCTAACTTGGAACCTATGATGATGAACATGGTTCTTTGAGGTGGGGGAATTGCGTCACCAATAGTCAGAATCTGTTCTCAATTCTCGGTTAGGACCCTAACTCGGAATCTATGATGATGAATATGATTCTTTAAGGAGGAGAATAGCAACACTAATGCCCAAGAATCCGATCTTTTTCATTATGGGTAGGAGTTTAAATGATTATCACCTCTCTAATTTAAT
>NZ_MUFA01000038.1:0-4731 GCF_001995955.1 Salinivibrio sp. PR6
TTTATTGACCGCCTCAACCTGCTCATTAGCATTTCAATTTCAAAAATCATACTAATTAAGTTCATATACCCTAAACCATTATAATGTTCGGGTAAGTCGTGACTCTGATGCGCATACATTACAGTAGTGTTGCCTTCTAAAAGCTCCCGATGCTGCAACGTAGACGTAATTTTGATATCCGTTTCATCTGGATTTATACCACCGAATTTGTTCACCTTTTCGATGATACCCTTAAACATGCTCTGATAGATGCCGCTCAACCTATCATCAGTTTTACGCAGTTCTTTTTTAAATTCGTCAGATGCTTCTTCTTGTTCATCTGACTCATCAACTTGCCTGTACAAGCTTGACGTTTGATTAGACAAGGTTTTATCGTTTTTCTTATTAGTGACGCTTCGCTTCGCATTAATGAACTGAATTCCTAAGATATCTTTAAGGTTTATCCTTTCCTTGTGCAAATCCAAAAATTGATTCTCGTCATCATGCAAAAGACTCTTTTTAATAATTGGACCGAAATAATCAGACAACTTTTCCTTTAGGAAAAGATGGGGTCTATTATCAAACTTATTAGATTCTTCGACATATTTTAATTTAAGTTCACTTAGCTTGTCGAATGGAATTTTATATTCAAAAGAAAGAACTACGTTATCATCATCAGGATCTAAACTCATTATCAATGGACTGATCATAGAAAGATCGTCTGATTCACTGTATTTAATAAAAAGCTTTAGTTGAATTCCTAAAGGAACATATTGTTCCTGAGCACCTATCTCTTGGTCACCTCGAAGAATTTTCTCTAATGAAGACCTCAGTTCAATATTAAAGTCTTCATAGGAAACTGCGTTTCTTTCCGATTGGACTACTAGTTTGTCTAGGCAAGCTAAAACAGATGTTTTACCAGTGTTATTTTTCCCTATAAGTAGAGATAGCTCATCTTCCAAATCTAAGACGAAGTTTTTTAGTAATCTGAAATTTGAAATTTCAATCCGTGCCAATTTCATGCTCTTCTTTGTTCCTTTTTCTTTATCGACAGATATGGACTAACTCTACGAGCAACCCGCCAGCATTTAACGCCCGCCTAAGGGGCTGGCAACGCATACCACTAAACTCAATCACAACAACCGTACCACCGCGGCTCAATGGGACTCGAAACGWCACGCGTTGACAGTCCCTCTTGAGGCGTTTGTTAAATGCATTTTTCAAAGTAGTCCACGGACATATTTTCAAATACACCTTTACCACAACGCTCAAAACCAAGCTTTTTCAGTATGTGCTGTGACTGTCCATTTTCAGGCTCAGTTAAAGCTAGCACGCTTGAATACCCTATTTGTTTGGCATAGTCCAAAACCGCCGAACTCGCTTCAACTGCATACCCATAACCTCGGGACTGAGGCCTTATACGATAACCAAGCTCAACAACATTTTTTCCTTGATATGAAAAATTCTCCAGGCCTGAGTAACCTATAAGCTCTCCTGTGGATTTTTCAACAAGTGCAAACTTCCCAATACCGTGTATTTCATAAGCATCTAGCAATTCTTGGGATCGAATTATTGCCTGTTCGTAGCTCATAGCTCCTGTTGGTGAATAAACCATAAACTCTGGATTTATTAATAATTCTACGATCGACTCAATGTCAGAGAGCTCGAACTTACGGAGCAATAATCTAGGAGTTTCAATCATTTTGCCTCCATGCATTTAACGAAAAGCACTGCGGCGCGAGTTTACGAGCGTCCGGCGGCCGCGTACTGCTGCGCCTTGTTACGAGTGATACTCCATGATGAGCTCAGGGTGCCCGGTGTGCTCATCGATTTGCTCTCCAAGTAAAGTGAATCCGTGTTTCTGATAGAACTCGATGCTCGGTTTATTTTCTTTATAAACAGTGAGTTGCAGGCTCTCTCGCCTACTCTTAGCATCATCAATTAGGGCTGAGCCCAACCCCTTGCCCTGTGAGCCTGGTGTCACAAAGATCGCAGCAAGATTGTTCTCATATAGGCTATAGAACCCAACGACTTCTCCCTCAGCTTCATACACCAGCGTTTCCGATGCAGGGATGTATACATCACGCATCACGCTAATCTTCGAATTCCAAAATGCAGATTCGATGAAGTCATGGGCTTTAATCGATGCAGATAGCCAGATTGCCAAGACTTGATCAATATCGGCTGCCCGATAATCGCGAATCATTTAGTTGCTCCTTAGTACTCGTAACGCCCGCTTAAGTGGTGAGCAACGCTGCCACGAAACTTAATTGTTGTACCGTAAACACAAAAGCCAAATCAAACCAAAACCGCCAAGCGTTGCGAATGATGTTGATCCACTTTAACGGACACGTCTTTCGTTAAGTACATTGTTTTTCAAACGCTATCGGCGACATATAGCCAATGCTACTGTGTAACCGTGTTCGATTATAAAAGTACTGAATATATTTTCTGAGCTTCTCTCGTAAGTGCCTTAAGTTAGCAATCGGTGCATCTTTGATTAACTCGCCCTTAAGCGATTTAACAAGTTTGAATCGAGTCTGTCGCTGAGCGCCCAGCTAAGTACCTTTTTTGAGTAAACATCAATCACTACCGCTAAGTAGCCCCATCGGTTTCCTACTTTTATGTAGGTAACATCCGCAGTCCATTGTTGATTGATTTTGCTCGCCTTTTCTTGTTCTAAGCGTCGATTGACGAGTCCTTTAAAGAACGTCCGACTCTTTTGCCGACGACGGTAAACACGGTCCACTCTCGCCTTTAAACCGGCTTCTCGCATCAAGCGGGCCACACGCTTACGACTCACTGCGAGACCTTTTGCCTTCAACGCCGCATGGATTTTAGGACTCCCATATCTGCCTTCGCTTTTACGGTAGATGAACGCTATCTCTGCGCCTAGCTCACTATCTGCGCGCGCATGTCCTGACTGTCCCCGGCTTAGCCAATCATAATAGCCACTACGAGACACAGAAAAATGCCTACACAGCTTCTTTACTGAGTAAACATCACTATATTGCTTTACGAATCGGTAGGCTTGCGCCTTTGTTCTGCTTGAAAGCGTTGCCACTTTTTTAAGATATCGTTCTCCTCTTCAAGCTCTGTGATCCGTCGCTTGAGTGCCGATAACTCATCCTTCACCTTGTCTGGCTTCACTTTATTTTTTTGGGACTTGACCATACCAAACTCTCCATCTCGATACGCTTTACGCCATTTCGATAGCATGAATGGATGGATATCAAGCGCCTCTGCAACCGACTTCACTGTTCGATGCGTTTCATAGCTCCATTCAACCGCTTTCAGCTTGAAGTCTAGTGAATATTGCGCTGTCTTTTTACCCGTTTTATAGGCTGGCATACTGACCTCCTCAGGTCGTCGATGCGTGTCCAGTAAAACGGATCAAGTCCAGAATCCGTCTTAAAGCGTTTGTTATATTTTTTCTATTCCGAGCTTATCCCTAAACACTTTAACAATATCATCAACAAGTTTCGTTAACTCACCGTTGTAATAGNCATTTCGATAGCATGAATGGATGGATATCAAGCGCCTCTGCAACCGACTTCACTGTTCGATGCGTTTCATAGCTCCATTCAACCGCTTTCAGCTTGAAGTCTAGTGAATATTGCGCTGTCTTTTTACCCGTTTTATAGGCTGGCATACTGACCTCCTCAGGTCGTCGATGCGTGTCCAGTAAAACGGATCAAGTCCAGCCCGACAGTTAAACTTTTCTAAAACGCTTTTAGTTAATTCGCCGTTACCACAACCAACATCTAAGACTAAAGAGTCCTCATTGAGCCATAGTTCACCCAGCAAGTTATCTATACAACTTGGGTTGATGGGGTTGTTATATTTCATTATTACTTTCCATAGTGTTTTTAATTGAAAATTGATATAAGTGTTAGCGTCACTAACGCCTAACGAAGATGAGCAATATTCGCCATTATTGCCTGTGTGCGTAAGATGGTGGTGATCTTAAATTCGATGCTCAGAGACGGCGTGATGTGGGATAAAAACCTCGCCAAAATTTAACGATTGACGACATACTCGTTTGTTATGTGCGTATTTTATTGACTTCGGCATCATCAATTTCAATACCATTATCAATAAAATATTTCACTTGTTTAAACATATCGCTATCGTTGGTGAAATTTAAGCTATATATTGGTTTACCGATTGATAACGCATGTTCAATTTCCAATGATATCCAAGGTGATGTAAATGAATTGTCTGTATTCACGGAGTTTTTTGTTTGCAGAAATACAATACACCTTGATTGTTCAATTCGCTTTTTTAGCACCATTTTGGTGTAGTCACTTACTAGATTTCGCTTCAAAAAATCATTATCACTAGTCCAGTCACAGTAAACACTTAAATCATGATTATTAAGGATCGACTTAACCTGCCTTACTAAATCAGAGTCTTTATAGCTATGCGAGATAAACGCATGGAACTTCTTTTTATTTTGTATAGTATTTAACTCTAATCTTTGGTACAAATCTTCTGGAGAAACAATAAACCGATCTGTCTCTGTATTATACGATTTTACTTTACCCTTGAAATTTTTTCTAAGTCTCACTGAAGCACCAAGTGTTTGAAGATGCTCAAATGCCATCCTCCTAACTTGGTTATTTCTTTCACTATCGTTTAACTTCTGAAAAAATTCTATGACTTGGGGAGTGTTATATTTCTTTAGTTCATTAAATATTTCAACTTTTACTTGAATTGTTATTCCTCTTTTATGGTAAGCAGATAGAAAAG
>NZ_MUFA01000039.1:0-3973 GCF_001995955.1 Salinivibrio sp. PR6
CTTTTTCTTTCTTTTTCTTTGGTCTGTCATTGACGAGCTGACTGTTGATACGCCTGAGTTTTGGGTGTTGTTTTTTTTCATGGCAATGATGGTGTTGGTGTCAAGGTACCTTCTCTCACCTGATAAACACTACTGTTATCACTTAACGTCTCTGGGTATTCATTACACAGAAAAAGACATGATCCCCGATGTTGCCTATCAGGTGGTGCGTGGGTTTTCATGGGTGGGTATCGTGGTCTGTATTATTGCCGTGTTTGTGCTCGGTCCTCTTGCCTTTGTTGGGGCAGGTGGTTTTGCGCTGATGTCGTTTGGCATGACGAATTTTCGCCCTAATGTAAACCACTCTTACATATTGATGGACGAACGAACTATTTTGTTTGACCTGATTAACGATAATGTGCTCTCTTTCACCATTCCAGAGAAAGATAATCTGGAATATAAACGTCGTGTATATACTCAAACGTATGAAGAAAAGCTCACCGCTGTAAACCACCTATATACTCTTTTCCCTAATTTAGAAGTTATCAAAATCAATAGAGCAAATGATCAATATAAACATTCTATCTATCAGCAGGAAGAAGAGAGCGCTGCCGAATAGGACTGTTTTTAATAATTCACCTCCATTGGAGAAAATAATGATACGCACCATTGAAATTAGAGCAGGTGAATGAACATATAGAGCCTCTNTCCAGAGAAATCCAGAGAAAGATAATCTAGAATATAAACGTCGTGTATATACTCAAACGTATGAAGAAAAGCTCACCGCTGTAAACCACCTATATACTCTTTTCCCTAATTTAGAAGTTATCAAAATCAATAGAGCAAATGATCAATATAAACATTCTATCTATCAGCAGGAAGAAGAGAGCGCTGCCGAATAGGACTGTTTTTAATAATTCACCTCCATTGGAGAAAATAATGATACGCACCATTGAAATTAGAGCAGGTGAATGAGCTATAAAGAATATATAGAGCCTCCAAAAGAAAAAATCTATAATGAAAAAATAGTGCATTCTTGGGAGTCTAAAGGAGCCGGTTTCAAATATAATAATTTGTTAGATTGGATTTGGTCTATTTCATTCGCAGTGCTATTTCTACTTTTTCTTTGGTCTGTCATTGACGAGCTGACTGTTGATACGCCTGAGTTTTGGGTGTTGTTTTTTTTCATGGCAATGATGGTGTTGGTGTCAAGGTACCTTCTCTCACCTGATAAACACTACTGTTATCACTTAACGTCTCTGGGTATTCATTACACAGAAAAAGACATGATCCCCGATGTTGCCTATCAGGTGGTGTGTGGGTTTTCATGGGTGGGTATCGTGGTCTGTATTATTGCCGTGTTTGTGCTCGGTCCTCTTGCCTTTTTTGGGGCAGGTGGTTTTGCGCTGATGTCGTTTGGGATGACAAACTTTCGTCCTTCTATTGATAACCACTATATATTGATTTCTGAGCGTACGGTTGTGTTTGACTTAGAGAGCGATGGAGTACTGTCATTCGAAGCTCTAGAGCAGGATGTGCATGCTTATGGTGGTAATGTATTCACCACAACACTCGACCAAAAGCGAGAACTACTTGCTAAATTACATTTACTTTTCCCTGGTATCGAGTTCGTTAAGATAAAAAGGTTGAAGGATAAATATAAACACCCTGTTTATCAGCAAGAAGAAGAGAAAGAGATCGAATAGTATGGCGTCCAATAACTCACTTCAATTCGGGAAAAGTTAATGATACGCACCATTGGAGTGAGCATTGAATGATGAGTAATGGAGATAACACAGAGCTCCTCGAGGAGCAGCTTTACGCAGCTCAGGTTATTTATTCTTGGGAATCTATGGGGGCGGGTCTGAAACATGAAAATATGGTTAAATGGGGACTGTCGATATTTGCTGGAACATCATTTCTTTTGTTTCTTTGGTCAGTGCTCGAGAAGTTGACTGTCGACTCATTTGCTTTTTGGGTATTAAGTGGTTTTTTGACACTGATGATTTTTGCATCAAGATATTTGTTTCTACCCGATAAACATCGTTGTTATCAATTAACCAGTCTCGGTATTCATTACACAGAGAAAAACATGATCCCCGATGTTGCCTATCAGGTGGTGCGTGGTTTTGCGTGGGTGGGTATCGTGGTTTGTATTATTGCCGTGTTTGTGCTCGGTCCTCTCGCGTTTGTTGGCGCAGGTGGTTTTGCGCTGATGTCGTTTGGGATGACAAATTTTCGTCCTTCTATTGATAACCACTATATATTGATTTCTGAGCGTACGGTTGTGTTTGATTTAGAGAACGATGGGGTACTGTCATTCGAAGCTCTAGAGCAGGATGTGCATGCTTATGGTGGTAATGTATTCACCACAACACTCGACCAGAAGCAAGAGTTACTCTCCACATTGCGTTCACTTTTTCCACGTATCGAGTTCGTTAAGATAAAAAGGTTGAAGGATCAGTATAAACATCCTGTTTATCATCAGGAGGAAGAGAAAGCGACCGAATGACTCACTTCAATTCGGGATAGGGAATAATACGCACCATTGGAGTGAGCATTGAGTAATAGCGAAATTATAGATCCCATTGAAAAGAGGCTCTATGAGGTAGAAGTCCGCCACTATTGGGAACACAAAGGATGGGGCGGAAAATTTGACCATCTTGGAATTTGGAGACTATCAATTTTTGCAGGGCTAACCCCTTTTTGCTTTCTATGGTTTGTAATCGACGAGCTCACCATAGACTCCATTGCGTTTTGGGGATTATTTTCTTTCATGACGATGATGGTATTAGTCTCAAGGTACCTTTTTTTCCCCGACAAGCATCGCTGTTACCACTTAACGCCTCTGGGTATTCATTACACAGAAAAAGACATGATCCCCGATGTTGCGTATCAGGTGGTACGTGGTTTGGCGTGGGTGGGAATCGTCGTCTGTGTTATTACCGTGTTTGTGCTCGGTCCTTTTGCGTTTGTTGGGGCCGGTGGTTTTGCGTTGATGTCGTTTGGCATGACGAATTTTCGTCCTAATGTAAGCCACTCTTACATATTGATGGACGAACGAACTATTTTGTTTGACCTGATTAACGATAATGTGCTCTCTTTCACCATTCCAGAGAAAGAAAATCTAGAATATAAACGTCGTGTATATACTCAAACG
Organism: Salinivibrio sp. PR6; assembly: GCF_001995955.1. Lineage (NCBI taxonomy): Bacteria > Pseudomonadati > Pseudomonadota > Gammaproteobacteria > Vibrionales > Vibrionaceae > Salinivibrio > Salinivibrio sp. PR6. Next base: position 3,140 of record NZ_MUFA01000039.1, read on the forward strand.
TATGAAGAAAAACTCACCGTTATAAATCACTTATATACTCTTTTCCCTAATTTAGAAGTTATCAAAATCAATAGAGTAAATGATCAATATAAACATTCTATCTATCAGCAGGAAGAAGAGAGCGCTGCCGAATAGGACTGTTTTTAATAATTCACCTCCATTGGAGAAAATAATGATACGCACCATTGAAATTAGAGCAGGTGAATGAGCTATAAAAAACATATAGAGCCTCTAAAACAAAAGATTTATAATGAAAAAACAGTGCATTCTTGGGAATATAAAGGAGCCGGTTTCAAATATAATAATTTGTTAGATTGGATTTGGTCTATTTCATTCGCAGTGCTATTTCTACTTTTTCTTTGGTCTGTCATTGATGAGCTGACTGTTGATACGCCTGAGTTTTGGGTGTTGTTTTTTTTCATGGCAATGATGGTGTTGGTGTCAAGGTACCTTCTCTCACTTGATAAACACTATTGTTATCATTTGACCTCGCAGGGCGTTCATTATACAGAAAAAGACATGATCCCCGATGTTGTCTATCAAGTGGTGCGTGGGTTTGCATGGGTTGGCGTTGTGGTCTGTATTATTGCCGTGTTTACACTAGGTCCTCTTGCGTTTGTTGGGGCCGGTGGTTTTGCACTGATGTCGTTTGGGATGACGAATTTTCGTCCTAATGTAAACCACTCTTACATATTGATTTCGGAGCGTACGGTTGTGTTTGATTTAGAGAACGATGGTGTTTTGTCATTCGCCGTCCCTGAGAAAGGTGTATATGCTTATTATGGTAATATATACACTATGACATTCGACCAAAAGCAAAACTTACTCTCCAAA